>JAWOGI010000288.1:0-27009 GCA_046496975.1 Desulfobacteraceae bacterium
TTAAAAATAATGTACGGGCTCGCCGGGGAAATTTTAAGGTGAAGCCGCCGAAATTATCTATGTGGGCAAACAGGGGGGAAACCACACCTTAACCCAGGATAAAATCAACGAACTCCTCGCCGAAAAGGCCTCCCAGGGGCTTGTGGTGGCCCGGCTAAAGGGAGGTGACCCCTTCATCTTCGGCCGCGGGGGAGAAGAGGTCGAGACCCTCGTCAACCACCACTCCAGAAGAGGCGGCGGCAAGGAACCCATCGATTTCGAAATAGTCCCCGGAGTGACATCGGCCATCGCAGCCCCGGCATACGCGGGAATCCCCCTGACCCACCGGGAACACACCTCGTCGGTCTCCCTGATCACCGGCCACGAAGATCCGTCAAAAAACCAGTCCAGCATCCATTGGGAGAGTTTTGCCAAAAGCAACAGCACCCTGGTGTTTCTCATGGGGGTCAAAAACCTTCCCTCTATTACCGAAAACCTGATCCGGCACGGAAAAGCACCAGAGACTCCGGTTGCCCTGGTCAGGTGGGGAACCACCTCCAGCCAGGAGACCGTCACCGGCACCCTCGACACCATCGTTGCCGCCGTCCGGAAGGCCAATCTCAAGCCGCCGGCGGTGATTGTTGTCGGGGATGTTGTTACCCTGCGAAATCAGATGAAGTGGTTTGAAAAAAAGCCCCTGCTTGGCAAAACAATTGCTGTCACCCGGGCCCGGCACCAGGCCAGTGAACTTGTGGCCAGGCTTGAAGCCCTGGGCGCCCAGTGCATTGAAGCCCCTGCCATCGCCATCCTGCCGCCGGAAGATCCTGCACCCCTGGAACAGACTATCAAGGAGATAAAGACCTTTGACTGGCTTGTCTTTACCAGTGTCAACGGGGTGAAATTCTTTTTTTCCACCCTGTTCGCCCTGGGCAAGGATGCAAGAAGCCTTGGCCACTTGAAAGTGGCCTGCATCGGACCGGCAACCAAAGACAAACTCATGGAATTCGGCATCATCAGCGATATTCTGCCGGAAACCTACCGTGCCGAAT
This sequence comes from Desulfobacteraceae bacterium, assembly GCA_046496975.1. GTDB lineage: Bacteria > Desulfobacterota > Desulfobacteria > Desulfobacterales > Desulfobacteraceae > DATFJZ01. The sequence goes on from JAWOGI010000288.1 coordinate 1,029, forward strand.
CCGTTGTGGCGGCCTTTTCAGCGGTGGCGGTCAGGAAAAAGAGATTTCTTCTGCCCAGGGCCAGAGAAGCCAGGTCCATTCTGCCCCAAGAGCTTGAAAAAATGGGAGCAGAGGTTTGCGATGTGGTGGCCTATGAGACCAGACAGGCCCCGGAGAGCAGTGACCGGCTTGTTCAGCACCTCCAGAACAGGGAGGTTGACATGGTCACCTTTACCAGCTCTTCCACGGTTAAAAATTTCAAAGCCATGCTTCCGGAAACCCGGTTTGAAGAACTGGTATCAGGCGTTCTCTTTGCCTCCATCGGCCCCATCACATCGGCAACGGCCAGGGAGCTTGACATTCCCCCTGACATAGAGGCAGATGTCTATACCATTCCAGGCCTTGTAGAGGCCATCGCGACCCGTCTTTCCGCCACCAGCCGTGAAAAAAAGCAGGAGAGAAAATGAGTTATCTGCCCCCCATGGAAAAAACAGACAACATTGACCGTTCGGGAAGGCGAATCAACTACCTGCGCATCTCGGTGACAGACCGGTGCAACCTGGCATGCCGCTACTGCGTGCCAAAGGAACAGATTCCCCTGCTGAGCCATGACAAGATTGCCCGCTACGAAGAGATCCTCAAAATTGTTGATATTGCTGCCCAGATGGGCATCACAAAGGTTAGGATCACAGGCGGCGAGCCCTTTGTTCGAAAGGGCATCTTCACCTTTTTAAAAGCTTTGGGCGCCATCAAAGGAATCCGGGATATTGGAGTTACCACCAACGGGGTGCTGCTGAAAAATCAGCTGAAAAACATCCTGCGCACCCATGTCCGGCGGCTGAACATCAGCCTTGACACCCTGGTACCTGAAAAATTCAGACAGATAACCGGAAAGGACCGTTTTCACCAGGTGTGGCAGGGAATAACGGCGGCAAACGAAGGGGGCATTGCTCCGATCAAGCTCAACTGCGTGGTGATGAGAGGGATCAATGATGATGAAATCACCGACCTTGCGGCCCTTGCCTTGAAATTCCCCTTTCATGTGCGGTTCATCGAATACATGCCCATGGGAAATTCCGCCGTGGAACAGAACCAGCAGGTACTTGTACCGGAAATCAAGGCAGCTGTGGAAAAACGGCTGGGCACTTTGGTGCCGGTGGAACAGGGACGATTTGACGGCCCTGCAAAACGGTTCAAACCCAAAAACGCCCCGGGAGAGATCGGATTAATCTCGCCTGTCAGCTCCCATTTCTGCCACCAGTGCAACAGGCTGAGGCTGACGTCCACCGGCCGTCTTCGGCCCTGCCTGCTGAAAAATGATGAAACCGACATTCTCACCCCCCTGCGCCGGGGAGCGTCGGTAAGTGAACTGCGGCAAATTTTCAAAACGACTCTGAAGAACAAACCTTTGGCCCACAGCCTTGACGCCGATCATGCCTGCCGGATAGCCTCCCAGATGTCAGAAATTGGTGGATAATCAGAAATAGGTGGATAAAAAAAGAACAGAAATATGTATATTTCAGATTCTCTCTTCAGCCGAATCGAAGAGAATGAGATCATTGCCCGAAAATTTCACGACATTGAAGCGGGCATTTTGTCCATTCTCAATTTTCAGGATTTTTTTGAGCAATTGCTGTTGACCATCGGTCACACCTTTGCCATTCCCCATGTCTCGATCTCCATCATCGAAGAACGTTCCATCTGCCGCCACATAGTCCAATCAACCCCCCTCTCCTCCCGGCTTGATGTCTGCTTTGCCGTTTTACCGGAAAAAACCTTTTACCAGATCACCGGCAGGCAAAAAAACACCATTCTGGCCAATGATAACCTCCAATGCTACTTTCCCCTGTTTCCCCCGAATTCCGGTGAAGCAATCCGTTCCATAGCCATAACACCAATTTTCCTGGACAGTGAAACCATCGGGAGCCTCAACCTGGCAGACACCAATGGCCAGCGGTTTTCACCCGGTATGGATACGGCTTTGCTGGAACGGCTGGGGCTGAAGATATCCCTCTGCCTCTCCAATGTATCAGCCCATGAAAAGCTGAGTTATCTGGCCTTCCATGACCCCCTCACCTCGCTGTTGAACCGGAGGGTAATGGAAAAAATACTCAAAAGGGAATTCTTGCGCGCCACCCGTTACCTCACAGATCTGTCCCTGGTTTTCCTTGACCTGGACGGTTTTAAAACGATCAACGATTGCCACGGCCATGACGTTGGAGACCGGGCACTGGTCTTGCTTGCCTCGGTGCTGGTAAATTTGAAAAGGGAATCGGACGTGGCGGCAAGGTTTGCCGGAGACGAATTTGTCATTCTGCTCCCTTCCACCGCTCCTGACGATGCAAAACATTACATGGCAAGGGTGGTGGAACATCTGGACAAAACCCCTGTCAAAGAAAACGAAAAGACCGTCAAACTGAGCCTCAGCTACGGTATTGCATCGATCCGGGAAGACGATATCTCCTCTCCGGGTACCCTTTTGAAGCGGGCCGACACCAGGCTTTACAAGGTCAAGAAAAAAAAGGGGAGAGACTTATTTGATAATAAATAAACCTCCCCCCCCCTCTTTGTGCACAAATAACAAATTACAAGCAACTGACAGTCAAATTCCAAATCTCAAATAACAAATAAATCTCAAGTTCCAATAGACAAATGACAAAACCTCGGTCAAAGGAGCTTCAAGGTTTGATGATTGTTATTTATCGCTGTTTGCTTAGTGCTGTTTTCTGTTGACTGTGCCTGCTATTCCGTAACCAGCTCGATCATCGACATGGAAGCAGCATCCCCGGATCTCGGACCAAGCTTTATGATCCTGGTGTATCCGCCCTGTCTGGTGCCGAATTTGTCAGCAGCTTCGTTGAACAGCTGGTGCACCACATCCTTTTCCCGGATAACGGAAAAGGCCTGGCGCCTGGCGTGGAGATCTCCCCGTTTGGCGAGGGTGACCATCCTGTCGGCAAGCTTTCTCAGCTCCTTGGCTTTTGCATCGGTTGTTTTAATGCGTTTGTGCTTGAACAGGGAAGTTACCATGTTCCGAAACATGGCCTTTCTGTGGCTTGACGTACGATTGAGTTTTGCGCCTGATTTTCTATGTCTCATGGGAAAATTTACTCTCCTTCATTATTGGAATCCTCATCCGGTGGCTCAAATCCGTCCAGGTTCATGCCAAGGGTAAGATCCATGGAACTTAAGACCTCTTTGATCTCATTCAGGGATTTCCGGCCAAAGTTCTTTGTTTTGAGCATTTCATTGTCGGTCTTCTGAACCAGCTGGTAAAGCTTGAGGATCTGGGCGTTTTTAAGGCAGTTGGCACTTCTCACCGAGAGTTCCAGCTCGTCAACGCTCCTGTAGAGGTTGTCGTTGAAGGCCCTTTCCGTATCATCGCCCTCGTTCTCATCCAGATCGGGCTCCATCTCTTCATCAAAATTGATAAACGGGTTCATCTGCTCTTTTAAAATTTTTGCGGCAAATGCAATGGAATCCTCAGGAGCTACGCTGCCGTCGGTCCACACTTCCATGGTGAGTTTATCATAATCGGTTTTCTGGCCTACCCTGGACGTTCCCACAACATACTTTACCCGTTTGATGGGGGAAAAGACACTGTCAATGGGAATGGTTCCCATGGGTGCTTCCTCATCATTGTTGGCTGCTGCCAGGGAGAACCCCTTGCCGGTTTTCACCAGCATGGTCATGTTGAGTTGTCCGTTCTTTGAAAGGGTGGCTATGGGCTGTTCCGGGTTAAGGATCTCAACACGCCCATCCGGACTGACGATATCCGATGCAGTGACATTTTTTTCACCCTCACAGGCCAGGGTCAGTGTCTTTTCCCCGGAATCATCGGCTCTGAGCTTGACCTCTTTCAGGTTCATTATTATTTCTGACACATCTTCCCTGACATCTGAAATCACACTGTACTCGTGGAGTGCTTCATCAAATTTAACAGAAACAATTGCCGCCCCGTAAAGGGATGAAAGAATGATCCGCCGCAAAGAGTTGCCTATGGTGATGCCGAACCCCCTTTCCAGGGGTTCGCAAACAAACTTGCCATAGGTAGAGGATGTGGTAACAGCAACTTTTTCCGGACTGATCATCTTGCGCCAGTTCATATATACAAGTTCATCTGATGACATTGTTCATCTCCTGGTATAATTCTAAGGACAAACTGTAACTCATCTATTTTGAATAGAGCTCTACAATCAGCTGTTCCTGTATGGGAAGTGTGACATCTTCTCGACTGGGTATTCCTTTGATAGTTCCTTTAAAGCCATCCTTGTCAAGCTCAAGCCACTGGGGAACACCCCGGCGGACAACGGTATCCAGGGAATCGGTGATCACCTTGACATTCCGGCTCTTCTCTTTGAGCTCGACAACATCACCGCTCTCGATCTGATAGGACGGGATATTGACCTTTTTACCATTTACGGTAAAATGGTTGTGCTTTACAAAGTGGCGGCCCTGGGTAATGGAGCTGGTAAATCCGAGCTTGAAAACAACATTGTCAAGACGGCGTTCGAGAAAGCTCAGCAGGTTGGTACCTGTAATTCCCTTTTTCTGGTCCGCTTTTTTAAAGACGATCCGGAACTGTTTTTCAGAAAGGCAGTAGATCCTTCTCACCTTCTGTTTCTCCCTGAGCTGAATTCCATAATCGGAAAGTTTGGACCGTCTCTGGCCGTGCTGCCCGGGGGGATAGCCCCGTCTGTCAAAACTGCACTTGTCAGAGAAACACCGGTCTCCCTTCAAAAAAAGCTTCATATTTTCACGTCTGCACTGCCGGCAAACAGACCCTCTGTAACGTGACAACGTATTCCTCCTTTATTTCTATTTTACAGCACAAGGCTGTGAAATGAAATCTGCTGGCTAAAGATTAAACCCTTCTTTTCTTTGGTGGACGGCATCCGTTATGAGGAACCGGGGTCACATCTTTTATCATTGAAATATTGAATCCCTGGGCGTGGAGGGCTCTGAGAGCAGATTCCCTGCCGGCGCCCGGTCCTTTTACAAAAACGGAAACGGTTTTCATACCGTGTTCCATTGCCTTGCTGCCGGCATCTTCCGCAGCGAGCTTTGAGGCAAAGGGGGTGCTTTTTCTGGACCCCTTGAACCCCTGAATTCCAGAACTTGACCACGCGACGGTATTTCCGACTTCGTCGCTGATGGTAACAATGGTGTTGTTAAAGGTTGACTGAATATGGACAACACCGGTTGCTATATTCTTTTTTACCTTTTTTTTGGTTACGACCTTCTTGCTCTTTTTCGCCATAATATCTTGATATCTCCTGGTTATCCGTTAAAAACCGTTGTCCCGAACCTACTTCTTCTTTTTCACAGCAGCCCGTTTGGGACCTTTCCGGGTTCTTGCGTTGGTGCTGGTCCTCTGACCATGGCACGGCAGGGATTTTCTATGGCGAAGTCCACGGTAACACCCCAGATCCATCAGTCGCTTGATATTCATGGAGACTTCTGATCTCAGCTCTCCCTCAACCTTGTAGCTGCTGTCCAAAACCTTTCTGATCTCATTGAGCTGATCATCGGTAAGGTCGTCTGACATAACATTGTTACCAATTCCAGCCCTGGATAAAATCTCCTTGGACCGGCTTCTGCCCACCCCGTAAATATAGGTTAGAGCGATTTCGACATGCTTTTTTCTTGGTAGATCTACACCTGCAATTCTTGCCACGCTAATATCCCCCTATCCCTGCCTTTGATTATGACGTTTATTTAGACAAATCACCCGGATGACTCCTCGCCTCCTGATAACTTTACAATCCTTGCATATTTTTTTTACAGATGCTCTGACTTTCATGGATTATACTCCTGATTACAAACTGAAACTATTCGGTGCAGGACATCACTGCAGCTTTCCAATGTAACAGTTCTCATATATGACTATTTATACCTGTACGTAATCCGCCCCCTGGACAGGTCATACGGTGACAGCTCCACGGTGACCTTGTCACCGGGTAGTATTTTGATAAAATGCATTCTCATCTTGCCTGATATGTGGGCGATAAACTGGTGCTTGTTTTCCAGCTCTACCTTGAACATGGCATTGGGCAGCGTTTCAAGCACCGTTCCCTCTACCTTTATGGGTTCTTCCTTTGCCATAATTCTCTCTCTCTTTGTTTCACCGTTAGCCCCTGTTCTTCCAAAGAAGAGCAGGGGTGTTTTCTCTACCTCTTTGACTTGCCCAGAAACCCATCGTAGTTTCGAGTGATGAGATGGGATTCGATCTGGGAAATGGTATCAATGGAGACCCCCACAACAATGAGCAATGCCGTACCGCCGAAATAGAACGGCACGTTGAACTTGGTCATGAGCATTGTGGGCAATACACACACGGCAGAGACATAGATCGCCCCGCCCATTGTGATCCGTGTCAAAACCTTGTCCACATAGTCTGCGGTCCGCTTGCCGGGCCTTATCCCGGGAATGTACCCCCCGTTTTTTTTCATGTTCTCCGCCACATCTTCCGGATTGAAGGTAACAGCCGTATAGAAAAAACAGAAAAACACGATAAACCCGACATAGATCAAATTGTAAATGATGGTGCCCGGGCTCATGGCTGCGGCAACGGTTTGCATGACAGGCAGATCGATGAAATTGGCAAGGGTTGCTGGAAACATGATGATGGAGGAGGCAAAGATCGGCGGAATAACCCCGGCGGTATTGACCTTGAGGGGCAGATGGGAACTCTGGCCGCCGTACATTTTGCGGCCCACTACCCGTTTGGCATACTGCACGGGAATCCGCCGCTGGGCCTGCTCCATAAAAATAATGAAAGCAATCACTGCGACCATGAGAACCACCAGAATGAGGATGGCAAAGATGCTCATCTCACCCGTTGAAACCAGCCGGAATGTGTTGCCGATGGCAACGGGCATCCGGGCCACGATTCCTGCAAAAATGATCAAAGAGATACCATTCCCGATGCCCCTTTCCGTTATCTGCTCGCCCAGCCACATGATAAAAGCCGTGCCTGCGGTCAGGGTGATCACTGTCATGATGCGGAAGCCCCATCCCGGGTACATCACAATGGGAGCGCCCGCAGGAGAGGTCATGCTCTCAAGGCCGACACTGATGCCGAACCCCTGGATGACACTGAGCAGCACTGTTCCGTAGCGTGTGTACTGGGTGATCTTCTTTTTGCCCTGCTCCCCCTCTTTGGAGAGCTGTTCAAGGTGGGGAACAACAACGGTCATCAGCTGCAGAATAATGGATGCACTGATGTACGGCATGATGCCCAGGGCAAAGACCGAGAGTCTCAGCAGGGCTCCGCCGGAAAACATGTTGAACATGGCAAAGAGGGTTCCCCCTGCATTGTCGAAAAAAGAGGCAAGGGCTGCCGTATCAATCCCCGGAGTGGGAACATGAACGCCGATGCGGTACACAAATAGCAGTGCAAATGTGATCAAAAGCTTTTTTTTCAGTTCAGGGAGTTTGAGAATATTCTGATATCCACTCTGAATCATTTGATAAACCTCAGCTCTGGTTAAAGTTCGACATTACCGCCAGCAGCTTCGATTTTTTCCCTGGCTGTCTTGCTGACGCTGCACTGCTTAAGATTAAGGGAACGTTTGATTTCACCGGATCCGAGGATTTTAACCGTGTCCACCCTGCCCTTGACCAGCCCGGCACTTTTCAGGGCCGGAAGATTCACAACGGCGCCTTCGTCAAACCTTTCAAGGTCGGTAACATTGACAACGGCGTGGTTGATCCTGGAAAGACTCTTGAAGCCCCGTTTGGGAAGACGCCGGTACAGGGGCATCTGGCCACCTTCAAAACCCGGCCGGACGCTGCCGCCGGACCTGGCTTTCAGTCCCTTGTGACCCCGGCAGGAGGTTTTTCCCATGCCCGAACCGGTTCCCCGGCCCACCCGTTTTCTGCTTTTCCGGCTGCCTTCTCCGGGAGCAAGTTCGTATAGTTTCATCTTACACCTCCTCTGCTTTTACAAGGTGGGCAACCCTTTGGACCATCCCGGCAATCGCCTTGTTGTTCTCGTGTTCAACCGTCATATTGATCTTCTTCAGACCCAGAGCCCGGACAATCTTCCGGTGTTTTTCCGGCCGTCCAATGACGCTTCTGATCTGTGTAACTCGTAATTTACCTGACATGACAAGCCTCTTTTCTTAAATTTCTTCCGGTACAAGTCCGCGTCTCTTTGCGACCTCTTCCCTGGTTTCAAGTGACATAAGACCTTCCACCGTAGCCCTGACGACGTTCTGGGTATTGTTGGTACCGAGGCACTTGGTGAGAATATCGGTGACCCCCACCGCCTCAAGTACGGCACGAACGCCTCCGCCGGCAATGACACCGGTACCCGGTGATGCCGGTTTCAGCAACACACGGCCCGCACCGGCCCTGCCAACGACCTCAAAGGGGATGGTTCCGTCCAGCATGGAAATTTTCACCATTGTTTTCTTTGCCTTGTCAACGCCTTTTCTGATGGCTTCGGGCACTTCACCGGCCTTTCCCAGGCCGAAGCCCACACTGCCTTGGCCGTCACCAACAACAACAAGGGCGCTGAAGCTGAAATTTCTTCCACCTTTGACCACCTTTGCCACCCTGTTGATGCGAACCACTTTGTCTATCAGCTCACTGTCTTCGTTCTGTCTGCTGCGCAAGGGACTCCTCCTTAATTAGAAATTTAACCCGGCTTCCCGGGCACCGTCTGAAAGTGCTTTGATCCGTCCGTGATAGAGAAAACCGCTCCTGTCAAAAACAACTTTTGCGATTCCCCTGTCAAGGGCCCTCTTGCCGACGAGTTTTCCAACAGCGGTTGCTGCATCTTTGCCTGTCAACTCTTTTTCCGTGTACGCTTTATCAAGGGTAGAGGCTGAAACCATGGTGGCACCCTTTGTATCATCAATCACCTGGGCATATATATGTTTGGAACTCCTGAAAACACAGAGCCTTGGCCGTTCCGGGGTACCAGTGATGTTTTTTCTGATTCTTGTCTTTCTTTTAAGCCTTGATATTCGCCTTGTCGATTTATTAGCCATAATATCCTGATTCCTGGGTTTTGATTATTTTCCTGCAGCTTTTCCAGCTTTCTTGATGATTCGTTCATCGGAATACATGATCCCCTTGCCCTTGTAAGGCTCCGGGGGTCTGGTCCGTCTGATTCGTGCTGCAGTCTCTCCGAGCAATGCTTTGTCAATGCCGGACAGGGTTACCTGGGTGTTTTTCTCCACCTTTGCGATAATACCCTGGGGAATTTTAAAATCAACGGGATTGGAGTACCCAACGTTGAGAATCAACGAGTCTCCCTTGACCTCTGCCCGGTACCCGATGCCCACCAGGAGAAGTATCTTTTCATACCCCTTGGTCACCCCGGTTACCATGTTGGCGGTCAATGACCTGTAAAGGCCCTGGAGAGCTACTTTCTTGCGATCACTGGGATCGGTGGATACTGTGAGAACACCTTCTTCGATTTTTATGTCAACCGCCGGATGCAGACGCTGAACAAGTGATCCAAGGGGACCGTCAACGGACATGGTCTCCTGGTCTATCTTGATTTCAACTTTTTCTGGAATCTGGACCGGTTTTTTACCTATTCGAGACATTTTTTCCTCCTGTCTACCAGATATTGCAAAGGACTTCACCGCCCAAATTCTGCTTCTTTGCCTGCTTATCCGACATCAACCCCTTTGATGTGGACACAATGGAAATACCAAGCCCGTTTAAGACCGGCTGGATCTCTTTTGCTTTGCTGTAAACCCTTCTTCCGGGCTTACTGATACGCTGGAGTCCGTAGATGGCAGGTTTCATTTCTCCTGCATACTTGAGATACACCCGCAGTATGCCCTGCTTGTCGTCCTCTACAAACTTGTAATTCTTTATGAACCCCTGTTCTTTCAGCACCCGCGCAATTTCAATCTTCAACTTTGACCCGGGGATATCCACTTTGGCGAACTCTGCTTTAACACCGTTTCTGATCCTGGTGAGCATGTCCGCAACTGGATCACTCATTGCCATAATAATCTCCTGACCACAGCCCTTTAAGGCTGTTGGCTTTCACTTTTTCAATTCCATGCCAGTGGCTGAAAATGTTCTGTTATTACCAGCTGGATTTGGTTACTCCGGGAAGCTTGCCCTTGGAGGCAAGGTCACGGAAACAAATTCTACAGATACCTGCTTTTCGTATAAAGGCCCTTGCTCTGCCGCATATGGGGCACCGATTGTAAGCGCGAACCTTGAACTTCGGCTCTTTTTTTGCCTTTGCGATTAAAGCCGTTTTAGCCAAATCACTCTCTCCTTTTAGTTTTTGAAAGGCATCCCCAGGTGTTTCAGGAGTTCCTTGCCTTCCTTGTCGGTTGCCGCCGTTGTCACAACGGAAACATTCAGTCCCTTGATACTGTCGGTATTGTCATAATCGATCTCGGGAAAGATGATGTGCTCTTTAATACCAAGGGTATAGTTTCCCTGGCCGTCAAAGGCTTTGCCGGAAATTCCCCGGAAGTCACGAACACGAGGCAGGGCAATATTAATCAGCTTGTTCAAAAAATTGTACATCTTTTCCCGGCGAAGGGTCACCATGCATCCGATGGGCATGCCTTCACGGAGTTTGAATGCAGCTATGGATTTTTTCGCCTTGGTGATGACGGGCTTCTGCCCGGAGATCAGTCCAAGATCTTTGGCAGCAGAATCAAGAAGCTTCACATTTTTAATGGCTTCACCAAGTCCGATGTTCAAAACAACCTTTTTAACCCCGGGAACCTGCATGGTGTTTTCATACTCAAAGGTATCCATAAGCTTAGGCATTACATCTTGTTCGTATTTTTCTTTTAGCGTAGACATTTAGTTCCTCGGCTTATCCTAAGCATCAATCAGTTCATTACATTTTTTACAAACCCTGACCTTTTTGCCGTCCTCGAGCTGTCTGGTTCCGATGCGAACCGGTTTCACACAGCTGTTGCACATGAGCATAAGATTTGACAAATCAACGGGCATGGGCTTGTCCACAATTCCGCCCTGGGGATTTGCCTGGGTTGGCCGCTGGTGAATTTTGGCCATGTTGATGTTCTCCACAACAACCCGGCCCTTCTCCCTGTTCACCGTTAAAACCTTGCCGATCTTTCCCTTGTCCTTGCCGGCAAGTATCTTTACCTTATCATCTTTCTTTAGTCTTATTTTTTTCATAAAGCGTCTCCCATAAAACGAGCTGTTAAAGCACCTCTGGCGCCAGAGAGATGATCTTCATGAACCTTTTGGCTCGAAGCTCCCGTGCTACCGGCCCGAAAATACGTGTTCCAACGGGTTCGCTGGAAGGGTTTAAAATAACAGCAGAATTGTCGTCAAACCGGATCATGGATCCGTCAGGCCGTGTTATCTCCTTGCTGGTTCTTACAATAACCGCCTTTACAACATCACCCTTTTTCACCTTTGCATTGGGAATAGCCTCTTTTACGGCAACAACGATGATGTCTCCAATCCCTGCATAACGTCTTTTCGAACCGCCAAGGATCTTGATGCAATAAACCTCCCTGGCCCCGGAGTTGTCTGCCACAGTCAATCTTGTCTCTGCCTGAATCATTTTTCAACTCCTCTCAATCAAACTGCCCTTTTGACAACTTCCTGGACGCGAAATTTCTTGTTTTTGCTAAAAGGCCTGGACTCGATTATTTTAACCATATCTCCTGACCGGCACTGGTCGTTCTCGTCATGGGCGGCATATTTTTTGTAACGTTTAATGTATTTCTTGTAAACCTTGTGTTTGACAAAATTTTCCACCTGTACCACAGCGGATTTGTCCATTTTGTCCGACACTACTTTACCGAAAAGTACTTTTTTTCTTCCTCTTTCATTCATGGCAGCAACTTTTTTAAATGATGTTTATATTCATTTCCCGGGATACAGTCTTGACTCTGGCAATATCCTTGCGTATTTTCGGGAGAATGGTTGTATCTTCAAGCTGACCAACGCTGTGCTGAAATCTGAGATTGAAAAACTCTTTTTTCAGTTCAAAAAGCTTGTTTTTCATCTCTTCAGCTGATAAATCTCTAATTTCACTGGATTTCATGAGGCTATCTCCTTTCCACAAAACGCGTTTTCACGGAGAGCTTGTGGGCTGCAAGGCGCAGGGCTTCCTGGGCCAGCTCCCTTGAAACACCTTCCATTTCGTAAAGGACCATGCCGGGACGGATGGAAGCCACCCAGGCATCGGTGGGCCCCTTGCCCTTACCCATTCTCACTTCAGCGGGTTTCTTGGTGATGGGTTTGTCCGGAAAAAACCTGATCCATGTTTTTCCAACCCTTTTGATTTTACGGGTCATTGCAATCCTGGCCGCTTCTATCTGCCGCGCAGTTACATAGCCGCATTCCACGGCCTGGAGTCCGTAATCCCCAAAACCAAGATCCGTTCCCCTGCTGGGTTTTCCCTTGAGTCTTCCGCGCATCTGCTTGCGGAATTTCACTTTTTTAGGGCTCAGCATATATTTACACCTCTTATTTTTAAGAAAGCCTTCAGCCTTCAGCCTTAAAGCCTTCAGTAATCAGTTATCAATTATCAGTAATCAGTAATGCTTGCGGATTTTATCCGTAAAGTGATAAGTGGGGAGTGGGAAGAAAAGCAGTACTATCCACTACTCACTATCCACTGTCCACTGTTTTCAGGCTTTAACGTTTTGGTCGGTGTTGAGCACCTCGCCCTTGAAGATAAACACCTTGATGCCGATGGTACCGTAGGTGGTTTTTGCTTCAATAAAGCCGTAGTCAACATCGGCTCTCAGGGTATGAAGGGGGATCCTGCCCTCTTTATACCACTCGGTTCGTGCCATCTCGGCACCGCCAAGCCGTCCCGCACAGATGATCTTGATGCCCTGGGCACCAAAACGCATGGCCGAAGAGACACTTCTCTTCATTGCCCTTCGAAAGGCAATCCTGCGCTCCAGCTGTAGAGCGATGTTTTCCGCCACCAGCTGGGAATCGATCTCCGGACGTCTCACCTCCTTGATGTCGATGAGCACTTCCGGTTCCAGCATCTTTTCCAGCTCTTTTTTCAGCAGGGCGATCTCGGAACCCTTCTTGCCGATGATGATCCCCGGCCGTGCCGCAAAGACCCGTATCCTGATCCGTTTGGTAAAGCGTTCAATTTCAATTTTTGAAATTCCCGCGTGGTAAAGCTTCTTTTTCAAGAATTCCCTGATGGTGTAATCCTCATACACGAAATCGGAATACTTCTTGTCCGCATACCACCTGGAGTCCCAGGTTTTGACAATACCCAATCTTAATCCAATAGGATTTACTTTCTGACCCAAGCCTGTACCCTCCTTATTTAGACCGTTTCTTCGACAATGACCGTAATGTGGCTGGATCGTTTGAGAATCCTCGCTCCCCGGCCCCTGGCCCTGGCCCTGAACCTTTTTAAAGAAGGTCCCTGATCAACGATTATATTTTTTACAACAAGATCATCAACATCCAGCTCATTGTTATGTTCAGCATTGGCTACGGCTGTTGTCAGGGTCTTGCGGATAATACCGGCTGCCTTGAGGGGCATAAACTTCAACAGATTCAATGCATCATCAACACGCTTCCCCTTGAGGGAATCCACCGGTGCGCGAAGCTTGTACGGGGAGATTCTAACAAATTTCGTTATTGCTTTTACTTCCATTATTTCATCCTTTTAACTAAAGCCAGATCCACATCACTTCATCTTCGATTTTTTATCACCGGCATGCCCGTAGAACGTACGGGTAGGTGCAAATTCACCCAGTTTGTGGCCAACCATATTCTCACTGACAAACACTGGGACGAATTTTTTGCCGTTGTGCACGGCAAATGTAACACCTACCATCTCGGGAAATATGGTGGATCTCCTTGACCAGGTTTTAATAACCTTTTTGCTATTGGAATCCTGGGCAGCAACAACCTTTTTCAATAGTTCCTGGGCGATATAAGGGCCCTTTTTTAACGACCTTGGCATAAGACCACCTGTTTATTTCCTTTTAGATCTTCTTTTGACGATGTATTGATCAGACCTCTTGTTTGTTCGTGTTTTGTATCCCTTTGTCGGTGTTCCCCAGGGAGTACAAGGCTGTCTGCCACCGGACGATCGGCCTTCACCACCGCCCATGGGATGATCGACCGGGTTCATGGCAACACCCCTGACCGAAGGACGCTTTCCCTGCCAGCGGCTGCGGCCGGCCTTGCCAAGCTTGACATCATCATGCTTTTCATTGCCGACTCTCCCCACGGTGGCCTTGCAGTTCACGTGGACCATGCGCACCTCACCGGAAGGAAGAAGGACCTGGGCGTAATTGCCCTCCTTGGCCATGAGCCGGGCATAGGTGCCGGCACTTCTCACGATCTGACCGCCCTTCTGCACCTTTAGCTCCACATTGTGGATCCGGGTGCCAAGGGGGATGTGCTTCATGGGCAGACAATTGCCCGGCTTGATATCCGCTTCCGGGCCGGTTTCAATCCTGTCACCCACTTTGATCTCCCTGGGGGCGAGGATGTAGCGTTTTTCCCCGTCTGCATAAACCAGCAGGGCGATCCTTGCACTTCGGTTGGGATCATACTCAATGGCCGACACCTTGGCTGGAATGCCGTCCTTGTCCCGCTTAAAATCGATGATTCTGTACTGTTTTCTGGCTCCCCCGCCCCTGTGCCGGCTGGTTATTCTGCCATTGGCGTTGCGGCCACCGGTTTTCTTTACTTTCTTCAGAAGACTCTTTTCAGGTTTTCTCTTTGTGATCTCATCAAAGGTGAAATATTCCTGTGATCTTCTTCCGGGTGACGTGGGTTTTGTCTTCATTATGGACATAATTACCTCTTCTTATACACCTTCAAAAAAATCAATTCTCTGCCCGGGGCTCAACTTGACAATGGCTTTTTTCCAGGATCTTCTCTTTCCGACGATCCTGCCGCGCATCTTTCTCTTCCCCTTTACATGCATGGTCCTGACAGTAAAGACCTTTGTGTTGAAAATCTTCTCAACAGCGTCTTTAATCTCTATCCGGTTGGCCGATCGAGCAACCTCAAAGCAGATCTGGTTGTGATACTCCTTCTGCAGGGTTGTCTTTTCCGTGTTCACAGGGCGTTTTATGATATCGTATTCCCTCATTTAAACAAACCTCCCTTTGATCCCGTCAACCGACGATTCCACCAGAAGCAGATGGTCGTATTTGAGGATATCAAACACATTCAGTCCTGCAGTTTTGATCACCTTGACATCCGGAACATTTCTTGAAGAGAGCACAAGGTTGGTATCTTCCCCATCAATGACGATGAGGGTGTTTTTCAACCCGAGCATTTTTTTTACCGACGCGAACTCTCTGGTCTTGACCTTGTCAAGACCAAAAGAATCAATCACAGAAATTTCATTGCTGGCAAGCTTGCTGCTCAATGCCATTTTCAGGGCAAGGGCCTTAACTTTTTTGGGAACATTGTAGGCATAAGACCGCTTTGACGGACCGAAAATCACTCCGCCGCCTTTCCGCAGGGGAGACTTTACACTTCCAGCCCTTGCGTTGCCCGTACCCTTCTGCCTGTACAGTTTCTTGGTGCTGCCGCTGATATCTGACCTTCCCTTGGTAACAGCAGTACCGGATCTCCTCGCTGCCAGCTGCATTTTGACAACATCGTGGAGAACACTTTTCTTAACAGGTATGGTGAATATATCATCAGGCAGTTCCGTTTCGGAAACCTTTTCGCCTGATCGATTAATAACATCTACTACAGCCATATCCTTCCTCATCACAATTCGACCGTGCATCACTGCGACATTTTATGCAATACCCACGGCCGTGTTTAATATCAGCCCCCATCCGTCTCTTTTTGACAAGGGCCATGATCACATCAACTTTTCCGCGACTTCTAAACTGTTTTTTTAATCTCGATAACTCCGGTTTTTGCCCCTGGAACAGCCCCCTTCAGGAGGACAATATTCTCTTCGGGCCGGATGTCGACAATTTCAAGATTTTTTACCGTTTTTCTGTCAACACCGAGGTGTCCGGGCATCTTCTTGCCCTTGACAATCCTTGCAGGCCACGCACTGCAGCCGACAGACCCCGGCGCCCTGTGATTCCTGCTGCCGTGGGTCTCAGGACCCCTGCCGAACCCATACCGCTTCACGGTTCCGGCAAAGCCGCGTCCCTTGGATACACCCGAAACAGTGATGCGGTCCCCCACGGAAAACATCTCCAGGGTGATGGATTGACCCGCCTCGTATTCGGCTGCATCGGCAACCCTGAATTCACGAAGGGTTGCAAATCCGTTGTTTCCGCTTTTTTCGAAATGACCCTTCTGAGGCATGCTGCACTTGTTCATGGATTTTTCATCAAACCCCAGCTGAACAGCGCTGTAGCCATCGGTTTTTTCAGATTTCACCTGGGTGACAACACAGGGGCCCACCTGAACCACGGTAACTGGAACAGACCGACCATCCGATGCAAACACAGATGTCATTCCGACTTTTTTGCCTAGCATTCCCTTACACATAATAAATTTCCTAATGTTCTACCCTATAGTTTAATCTCAACATCAACACCTGGTGAAAGATCAAGTTTCATAAGCGCATCGACTGTCTGCTGGGTCGGCTCGAGAATGTCCATGAGCCGTTTATGGGTCCTGATCTCAAACTGTTCCCGGGATTTTTTATTCACATGGGGTGAACGTAAAACACAAAATTTATTGATCCTCGTGGGCAATGGGATGGGACCCACAACCTTTGCACCAGTCTTTCTGGCAGTGTCAACGATATCCACCGATGACTGATCAAGGAGTTTATGATCGTATGCCTTAAGCCTGATCCTTATTTTGGTCTTTATCATAACAGTCTTATCTTTTTTTGATTTATTCGATTATTTCACCAATAACACCGGCACCGACCGTACGGCCGCCTTCCCTGATTGCAAACCGCAGCTCTTTTTCCATGGCTATGGGTGCAATGAGTTCGGCTGTGATGCTGGCGTTATCACCGGGCATGATCATCTCAACGCCCTCAGCCAGGGTCAATATCCCTGTAATGTCCGTTGTTCTGAAAAAGAACTGGGGTCTGTATCCGGAGAAGAACGGTGTGTGACGGCCGCCTTCTTCTTTGCTCAGACAATAGATCTCCGCGTGAAACTTGGTGTGTGGGGTGATGGTTCCCGGCTTGGCAACGACCTGACCCCTCTCCACGGCGTCTCGCTTGGTTCCCCGAAGGAGAAGACCGACGTTGTCGCCTGCCCTGCCCTCGTCAAGAAGTTTCCTGAACATCTCAACACCAGTGCAGGTGGTCTTGGTTGTCTTGCGGATACCCACCAGCTCGATCTCTTCGCCGGTCTTGATGATACCGCGCTCGATTCTGCCGGTGACAACGGTGCCGCGGCCGGAAATACTGAACACATCCTCAATGGGCATGAGAAATGTCTTGTCCGTATCCCGCTCGGGCTCGGCAACCCAGGAGTCCAGGGCGTCGAGAAGCTCGAAAACCGGTTTGGCATCGTCGCTGTTCACATCATCGTTTTCCAGGGCCTTGAGGGCGCTGCCACGGATGATGGGGGTATCTTCGCCGGGGAACTCGTATTTTTCAAGAAGCTCCTGCAGCTCCATCTCCACCAGCTCTATGAGCTCTTCGTCATCTACCATATCACACTTGTTGAGAAACACAACAATGCTTGGAACACCGACCTGGCGGGCAAGAAGGATGTGCTCCCGGGTCTGGGGCATGGGGCCGTCATCGGCACTGACAACGAGAACCGCGCCGTCCATCTGGGCGGCACCGGTGATCATGTTCTTGATGTAGTCGGCATGGCCGGGGCAGTCCACATGGGCGTAGTGCCGGGCCGCTGTCTCATACTCCACATGGGCCGTGGCAATTGTGATACCGCGCTCACGCTCTTCGGGAGCCTTGTCGATTTCATCAAAGGGAATAAACGTCCCGCCGCTTCTCAACCCTGCGTGCTTGGTAATGGCAGCGGTAAGGGTTGTCTTACCGTGATCAATATGACCGATGGTACCGATATTAACATGCGGCTTATTCCGCTCAAACTTTTCTTTTGCCATTGGGACTGAACCTCCTGTACCAGACTGGAGCCCATGAACGGATTCGAACCGTTGAACCTCTTCCTTACCAAGGAAGCGCTCTACCTTCTGAGCTACATGGGCTGAGTAAGACAAATGTTGAGAACAATACTGTCGAATCGATCGGAAAGAAATGCACTGGAGAGAGATTGGAGCGGGAGACGAGGTTCGAACTCGCGACATTCAGCTTGGAAGGCTGAAGCTCTACCAACTGAGCTACTCCCGCTCGTAAAAAAAGCGGTGAACACCACCCCAATTTTAAAAACCAGTCAATGCAGTACGCGATCAAAACCAGGATCTCCTACATGAACTTTATGGTGGTGGGAGGAGGATTTGAACCTCCGAAGGCTGAGCCGTCAGATTTACAGTCTGATCCCTTTGACCACTCGGGAACCCCACCATTTTTTTTCTGGAGCCGATACCCCGATTCGAACGGAGGACATTCTCATTACAAGTGAGATGCTCTGCCAACTGAGCTATATCGGCTCTTTTGCAACAAGACGATGATCCGCCTCGTCACAAAGACCAAGCGAATATAGCAGAGAACGTCATCTGCAGCAAATCCCATATATGACAACCTAAGCCAAATATACAAGCTTAAAGCCCAAAATAGAGCCCAAACTCATTTTTACGCCGTTTTTCTCGAATTTTTCTCATTTTCAACCCCAGCGCACCCACTCTACCTGCCCATATTCTATTTCCGCCCTCCAATGCCGGGCTTAAAGGCCATGAAAATTTGCTGTTTTTTTCTGTTTCCTTTATATTTCCTTGACACTGCCCTTTTTTTTCTATAGATTTTCTCCATTGTGCCCTTTCCCTATAACGATCATGAGCAGCGTGCTCACAACAAAGGTTGAAAGTCGAATTAGAGGCAGCCGATCCGGGTTTTGCCCGTAGCGGTTTTGAGCGGTAGCTGTGAGCATGGATGCTCTAAACAGCTGCCGCTCACCTCGGAGCAGCCCATCGACGGGCTGTGTGACTCGAAGAGGAGCCCTGGCTCCATGAGCGTAGGGCCCAAAACCCGGATCGGCTACCGGCGCAACACGACTTTCATATAAAGTCTTGACAATATTATTGACTTTATTGCAATAATCTTATTAGATATCTTTGACTTTATGGCAAAAAAGAAAAGGAGATAAAACCCATGGCATATGATTTTAATGCAGCCGAGGCCTTTGAAATGGCAGTTCAGATTGAAAAAAACGGTGCGGCCTTTTACAGGAAAGCAGCATCGCTTCAGGAGGATGAATCAGACAAACAATTTTTAGAAACCATTGCTAAAATGGAAGACCGGCATCAATCAGGGTTTGAGGAGATGAAAAAGGAGTTGTCCGAAGAAGAACAGACCCAGACCGTGTTTGATCCCAACGATGAGCTCTCCATGTATCTAAAAGCCATGGCTGATGCCCATGGGGGTGAGGGAGATCCCAAAGCAGCTGAAAAACTGACCGGCAAGGAAACCATGGCCCAGATTGTTGAAACCGCCATTGGTATGGAAAAAGAATCAATCCTTTTTTACATCGGACTCAAGGATCTGGTACCGATGAAGTTGGGACGTGACAAGATTGATGATATCATTGGAGAAGAGAAAAAACATGTGGCCCAGCTCACAGGGTTTTTGAAAAAAGCCAGCGCCTAGGCAATGCATTTTTAATGCTTGGCAAACAAATGGGTCTCTTTTCATAGCAGAGCAGCACATCTTTTGCCACGCAAACTACCATCAAACTTCTTTCGGGCAGGCTGCTGCGCCACTTCGTGGCAGGCATGCAACGGCATAAGATGATACGATTAAAAGAATCCATTCAAGTTCAAAAGCCGCTGGCACATGTTTTTAGATACGTCAGTGAATTCAGCCATATCCAGAATTGGGACCCGGGGGTACAGTCTGCAGTAAAGAGTGACACTGAAAAAACCGGTGTGGGATCAACATACCGGCTGGTCCTGAGATTTGGCCCGTTCCGGCCGGAAATGACCTATCAGATAGTCAAATATGAGCCATACTCCTGTGTTGTCTTGAAAGGAAAAGCAGACTCTTTTACCGCCATTGATAAGATTACCTTTAACCGATCAGGGGACGGCACCTGGATTGAGTATGAGGCGGATATCCAGTTCAATGGAATGCAAAGGCATTTGGAATGGGCGCTTGCCCCTGTCCTGAAATGGCAGGGAAGTCAATCCATACGGAGGCTGAAACAAGCACTTCACAATAAACCCGACTCTTTCCCGGACAGGTCCTGGTTTCAATCGGGCTCCAGTATAATGCATTTTTTAATGGACCATATGATTTTGCCCGGTATGGTGCTGTTCAGCCGGTATGGATATGAATGGGAAGCACGCTCCTGGACAGAAACCAAAGATACTCTGTACGGGAAAAAAGTTGTTTTAACCGGAGGTACAGCAGGTATTGGAAAGGCGGCAGCCTTTTCGCTGGCAAGCTATAAGGCCTGTTTGACTATAATTGCCAGAGACAGAAACAAAGCTGAAAAAATTGTTAATGAAATTATCACATCTACCGGCAACCCAAATATCGATTACTATCTGGCTGATTTAAGTAAAATGAACGATATCAGGCAGGTGGCCAAGAAGATCCAGACACAGAAAAAATCCATTGACGTGTTGATTAACAATGCAGGGGCCCTGTTTAACCATAGACAAACCACTTCAGAAGGACTGGAAAAGACATTCGCCACTGATCTTCTGGGGGTATTTTATCTGACCATGCACTTAAAAGAGGCGCTTGCTGCTTCAAAAGCATCCCGCATTATCAATGTGTCATCCGGCGGCATGTATACCCAGAAACTCGATGTGCATGACCTGGAGAACCGGTTTGACCCCTATAATGGTGCCAAAGCCTATGCCCGGGCCAAGCGGGGAGTGGTTATACTCACAAAAATCTGGGCAGAGAAGTTTAAGCAACTGGGAATCACGGTCAACGCCATGCATCCCGGTTGGGTGGACACGCCAGGGATTGAAAAGTCCTTGCCGGGATTTCATCAGTTGGTCAACAGGATTATGCGAACCCCGGAACAGGGGGCTGACACCATTGTCTGGCTGGCGGCAGACCGGCAGGCCGCCCTTTCAACCGGTCTTTTCTGGTTGGATCGACGTCCCCATGAAACGATGGTTTTCCCGGGAACAGGTACGTCAGAAAGTGAAAGAGCGCTGCTGTGGCAAAAACTTTGTGACATGCTGCCCCAGGGCACAAATACCCCGGCTGGCATCGGCCCTTTAACGGGTTAGTGTCATCTGGATATCATCAATACTGCCAACGGTAAACCCCGCCTCACAAATCGACAGGTAATATCGCCATTTTCTGACAAATGTTTCATCAAACCCCAGTTTCAAGACCTCTTTCTTCTGGTCCAGAAATCGTTTCTGCCACTGGGCCAGGGTTTTGGCATAGTCACCTCCCATATGATAGATATCTTCAATGCTGAAGTCAGAGCTGTCGGCAATGGTCTGTTTGAGGACCTTCATACAGGGCATATGGCCGCCGGGAAAGATGTGTTTCTGGATCCAGTCCCTTTCTTTGCAATACCTCTCATACCGGTCATCGTCTATGGTAATGGCCTGAAATACCATTTTCCCACCACGCTTCAGCAAAGCCTGGCCTGTTTTAAAATAGGTGGCAAAATACTGGGGGCCGACCGCTTCGATCATCTCAATGGAGACGATGCGGTCAAATTTACCTGTGGTATGGCGGTAATCCTCAAGTTTTATGGTGATTCGGTCTTCAAGGCCCTCGTCTCGAATCCTTTGGATCGCCTGTTGGTACTGGGCTTTGGATACCGTAATCCCGGTGACACGACATCCGGTTTTTCGGGCGGCATAGACCGCAAATCCTCCCCAGCCGCAGCCGATTTCAAGAATATGGTGCTCTTTGTGAACATCAGCCTGATCGAGCATACGGTCCATTTTGTGTGCCTGGGCTGTTTCCAGTGAGTCGGTTGGATTCTTGAAAATGGCACAGGAATAGAGCATCTTTTCATCCAGGAAAAGAGAATAGAACGCATTGCTCAGATCATAGTGGGCCCTGATATTATCCGGCGTGTTTTCAATACTGTTTTTTCTTTTATCATGGTCGACTTTCTCTTTCACCCGTTTTAAAAAAGAGAATATCAGGCTGCCGTCGGACAGATGATCGCGATTTATTATGATCACTTTTAAAAGTCCCACAAGATCCGGTGAGTCCCATTCGCCATGCATATATGCTTCACCAAATCCAATCTCGCCATCCATAACAACACGTTTGAAGAATCCATAGTCATTGATGGTCATGACCACAGGCTCGTCATTGCCAGGGGTGCCAAAGACATGTGGTGTTTGATCCGGCAGCTTTAATTTTAAGGACCCCGTCTTTATCTGTTTCATCGCTGTTACCACAATCTTTTTACAGATCGATTCAACAAGGCCAGGGGTTGTTTTTTTCATCGTTATATGGCTCACAGGCACAGGTTTGTCATAAAAGGTCAATTTTTTTTGAAAGAACAGCCTGAAGGCATGGCTGTAAATCCTTGGAATATTCAAATGGGGGGAAAAGGGGTGTTTGAGCATGGTTTTTAACAGACTGGTCCGTGTCAGGACAACGCTGTCGGCCTTGAGCTGAGCCGTCATCATCCGGGTGCCGCCCTTGTGCAGTTCTATTTTTATATCCAGGTGATTTTCCAGTGCTGAAAAAAAGAAGGCGTAGTCACCTTCCACCTGGTTAAACGGAGAGACATGAAACACCTTGGGGGTTTGAAAGGTTAACGGCCATGAATTAATCCGGGTCCGGTCCGGGACCAGGACGTATGGGTGGCGCTCTCCATAGGTGTTGTTTACCTCGGCAACAATGGCTGCCAGCGTTTGACGGGTATCATAACAATAGTGAAAGCTGACCGGGTTGAAGATGTAGTTAAAGTAACGGGCCGAGGTCACCATGACAACTTTTTCAATGGGGGGGGCAACCTGGTTCTTTTTGAGCAGTTGGATCACTTTGTTTTTGATGGATAAAGATCCTGCATCGAGGTAGTCCCGGTCATGGATGGCATGAACGGCAAACCGGTTATACCCGAAAAGGGGAAAAAAGGTGTTCAGCCGGGGCAGATCATCCAGGTCAAGTGCAAACATATACACCGGATAACTTAAGTCATGGGTTACCGGCTTATAGCGGTGGTGTTCAATGACACCTGTAAATATTTTTGAGGTCACAATGTCTCTCCAAACATCTCGCCCACTGCGAGGCCGGCCCGGACCCCATCTTCATGGAATCCATACCCGAAATAGGCACCGCAGAAAAATGTATTTTTCACACCGTTCAGGGCGGGCAGGTCTTTCTGGGAGTTGAAGGCCTCAAACGAATACTGGGGATGGGTATAGTTGATTTTTTTAATAATGTGGTGGGCCGGGATCGGCTGCTGGGGATTGAGGGTGACAAAGTAATTGGCGTGGGTATCAAGTCTTTGCAGCCGGTTCATATCATAGGTTACGGTGACCGGTGAATCTCTGCTTGCGTGTGCATGACGGGTGTAATTCCAGCTGGCCCATGACCGTTTGTTGGGCGGCATGATACTGCTGTCAGTGTGCAGAACAGTGTGATTGTTCGAGTATTGCCAGACCCCTAACAGTTTTTTCTCCTGATCACTGGGATCGTCCAGAAGATTCAGTGCCTGATCTGCATGGGTGGCCAGCACCACAGCATCATATACTTTGCTGGATTGATTTTCGAAGTGCAGGGTCACATTGTTGTCTGCCCGGGTAATGGATTGGACAGCAAAGTTTTTTATGGTCTGCCCCCTGAATGACCGAAGAAATGCCTTGACATAGGCGTGGCTGCCTTGCTTAACAACAAACCAGGGGGGGTGTCCGGTAATACCCAGAAGGCCATGATTTTCATAAAACTGGGCAAAGGTCTGGATCGGGAATCTGGCGATCTGAAAGTCAGAGCCGGACCAGATGGCTGCTGCCATGGGAACTATAAACTGATCAACCACTTCATTGTGAAGCCCTTTTTGGTTCACATATTCTGACAGGGTGATATCTGGTAAGGTTTTTGACAGGTATTCTTTTCTTAAAGTTTTAAGGTAAGTAATCATCTCATACACAAATCGTAAATATCTCGGTTTGAGCAGGTTGCGCCGCTGGGCAAACAAAGCATTGATTCCATTGCTGGCATAGGTCAGTCCGGTTTTTTCACAGAAGTATGCAAAGGACATCTCCGTCGGTAATGTGTCCACCCCGAGTTGTGACAGGAAGTTAAGAAAATTGGGATAGGTTCGTTCATTCAGAACAATAAAGCCGGTATCAACCGGGGTTCCTTTGTCTGGACCCTCAGGAATTAAAATAGTGTGGGTGTGGCCGCCGATGTAGTTTTCTTTTTCATAGAGGGTAACATGGTGCCGGTTTTGAAGCAGGTAGCTGGCCACAATGCCTGAAATACCGGAGCCGATAACGGCGATGTTCATCTCTTTTCTTTTTTTAAAGTCCATCCTGACCTCATCATTATCTGTCCATAGAGTGAAACTGCAGGCTTTTTCTAACCTATATCAGGGAAATTCAAAATCGCAAACAATTTTTTAATACCTCATTTGTTTCTTATCTCTGATTTTCGTGTTATTTTGGCAAGAGAATCAGAAATCCTCTTTGGTTCAGGCACCCCCCTTTTACTGATCGACCAGAGCATGGCCGGCATGATGCTGAAAAACAGCCGAAGCCTTGCAATGGCTGCCATGCCACAACGTTACCGCAACGCTACCATAGCGCTCTTTTCCTCTATGGTGAAGAAACAGCTGTTCAGCAGTATGGCAGTGCCCCCATGGAATCCGGGCTGAAAAGAAAGGGGAGAAAGTTTAAGGCAGCCATGTTTCGCCTGGCATGCAATTTGTATTCACTTTTTTTGATTTTGGTGTTAAGGAAATAGGCAGATATTTCAAAAGTGGTGGGGGAACCTCACACGAAACCAATGAAAATAGATCCATAGAGAACCGGGAGGCTTTATAATGGGCAAATGCGTTAATCATCCTGACAGGGAGACCAGCTACCACTGCATGAAACACAATATTTATCTGTGTGATGAGTGCCTTGAGTGCCGCGACCCTTCCATCTACTGTAAATTCAGATCTTCATGCCCCATCTATTTTATGACGGAAAAGGGATTTGACGATGCCGAACCTGAAACCGAAACGGTCCATGAAACCTGCACGGTGGTTTTCCAGCCCAATGGTGAAACCATTGATGTCAGCCGGGGAAGCACCCTTCTGGAAGCGGCCCGGCAAGCCGATCTCTTCATCAACGCCTCGTGCAACGGCAGGGGATCCTGCGGGAAGTGCAAGCTGATACTCACATCGGGCCGGGTCGAATCCCTGCCCACATCGGTGCTAAGCGACGGGGAAAAGGAGAAGGGGTACGTTTTGGCCTGCCAGTCGACGGTGTATGAAGATACCCGTGTGACAATTCCCGCAGAAACCATTGAGAAAAAGCTGAAAGCTGCAGGAATGGGCGAAGAGGCCACAAAAAAAATGTCAGGACTTGTGGAAACCATCGAACCCCTTGTGGAAAATATCCATCTGCAGCTGGACCTGCCCTCCCTGGACGACCCGGTTTCCGACCTTGACAGGTTGCGCCGGGCATTGAAAAAGAACGGCTACGACATCTCCAGGATGAGTACCAATATCCGACTGATGCGTCAGCTGACCGCTGCTGTGAGGGACGAGAATTTCAAGGTGATCGCCTCGGTGCTGATGAAAAAGTGTTCCTCGGAGATTGTGGCCGTGGTGCCTGCCAACGGCGGCAAACGTTCCCTCGGTCTGGCTGTGGATCTGGGTACCACTTCCATTGTGGTCTATGTTGTGGATATGGCCGACGGCGCTGTCCTGGCCGCCGCTTCAGGCCACAACAGCCAGGCGTCCTGTGGCGATGATGTGATCAATCGCATTGTCTGCTCGGAAAAGGACGGGGTGAAAAAACTGCAGAAGATGGCCGTTTCGACCATCAACAATCTGGTCAAACAGGCCCTTGC
>JAWOGI010000380.1:0-16895 GCA_046496975.1 Desulfobacteraceae bacterium
TTAAGCCTTCAGCTTACATGTGAATGTAATGCTTTAATTCCGTCAGAAAGCAAGTAGAAGAACAGAAAGAACCAACATTTAACACTTTTATTTTCAACATGTTACGATTCTGGCGGTATTCGGGCGGACACATCAAAAGAAACGCCCCGGAAGCGTGTGGGCGTTCCGGGGCATTGGCTGGTTTTCACGGATGGGATGGGCTCAGGTATCCGGGATGCTACCTGTAATCAGGCTTGTATGAATGGCCGCATTTCGGGTTTCATCCTGCTTCATTCTCGAACTCGTAACCATAGAGTTTTCATAGGGAATACCGCCCCAAACAGAGAATGAACGTCGGGAGAATGGAGAGAATATGGTGACTGGAGAGAGGTTCCGGAAAGATGTCAAAACGGCCGAAACCCTTTGAATACAAGGGGAAAATGAAAACCCGTCACCCCAGAGAATCACTCTCAAGAGACGGGTTTTCTTTTTCAAAATGGTGGAGAGATCGATCCGGAAACCCTTGTCTCGAAAAGAGAACAGGTGGAACAATAGCGCATATAAAAGACCGAATTTCTTATCGTTATGGAGATCCGGATGGATAAAGCATAAGTCCGAAAGACCAGTTGAGTTATAAAATTGGGGGATAACCGGACCTGTCTGAAAACTTGCGCAATGCAATGGTGTGTACTATATTGAAGCCTTAACAGGCAGTGACCCATTGCCTTTACCCACCATCAAAAGGAGAAATAAACATGTATGCACTGGCAGTGAACGGAAGCCCGAGAAAAGGCGGCAACACGGAAACGCTTTTGAAGGGAGTGCTGGCACCCCTGGGGTCGGCCGGATGGGAGACGGAACTTCTGCAGATCGGTACAAAAACGATGAGGGGATGCATTGCCTGCGGGAAATGCTGGGAAAACCGAGACAGCCGATGCTCTTTTACCGATGACGGCTTCAACGACATCATGGACAAAATCGTCAAGGCCGATGCCCTGGTGTTCGGTTCCCCCACCTATTTTGCCGGGGTGCGGTCGGAAATCAAGTCGGTGATCGACCGGGCCGGGTATGTCGGGCTTGCCAACGGCGGGCTGCTGGCCGGAAAAATCGGCGCTGCCGTGGTGGCTGTCCGGCGGGGCGGGGCCACCCATGTCTTTGACACCATCAATCACATGTTCTTGATGTCCAAGATGATCGTTCCCGGCTCCACATATTGGAACATCGGGTTCGGCCTGGACAAGGGGGATGCCGCCGCCGATGAAGAGGGGCTTGCCAACATGGACCACCTGGGCCGGACCATCGACTGGCTGGGCAGGGCCATGCAACCCAGCCTGGAAAGCTTCCCCCGCGTCTGATCCCTGCCGGAACAACGGCAAAGGACAGCGGCACCCCGGCCCAAATAGGGGTGCCGCTTAAAGATCCGGATAACATGGGTACCAACAGAAAAGAACTGTCAATACATCATCCCGCCCACATAAACGCCGGCGCCGACAAACAGCTCCTCACCCGGAACCCTGTAAATATAGGTGAGCTTTTTCCTCGGGGTATTTTTCAACGGTTTCGGCCACATGTACTCCACCCACCCCTCCTGTTGTGACCGGGCAATATTGACAAAATCGACAAAAAGCGCCTTGCCGGTGGGGTCGGTGATCAACAGGCAGTGCTCTTTTTTCGTCAGTTCGGGCTTAAACGGATGGGCAATCATTTTTCCATGCATATCCATTAAAAAGACATAGGAATCTTTCCACACAAAAGAGCTGTTGGGATCACTAATCACCTCTACGGCCTGTTCAAGGCCTTTGGCGTTGATCATGGCGGCGGCTTCACGGCATTTTACCACACACTCCTCTTTGCTGGCGGACTTGGCCGCCTGAACCGGTGAAACAAACAGACAGGTCACCATGGCAAGCATGGACAGGATAAACAGGTTTCGCATAAAATCCTCCTTTTTTTTGTTTCAGAATGGATCATAACAATCAACTGATCCAGGGTTTTCCCACAGGCAAAACATCCCTTCCAAACACCTGGGCATAGATCACATGGGCCATCATGTAAAGGGCCGAAGCGGCACAGAACATCAACTCATAACCGGCAATCACGGTAAATTGAGGATAACCGAAATGGGCGATGTCCAGCAGAATAAACCCGATCAAGAGAAAGGTAAAGGTGATGGCCATGGCAGAATGAATTCGCATGGCAGGAATCCACATGATAAAGGTGTACAGGGTCCAGCTGACCAGAAACCACCCCACATCACTGGTGCTGGAGTGGTAAATGTTAAAATGGTTGAGCATAAAAATGACACCCAGGGCGATCCAGAAGGCGCCGTAGGAGCAAAAGGCGCTGAAACCGAAATTGTTGCCCACACTGAATTCAAAATAGCCGGCAATCATCTGGGCAAGTCCCCCGAAAACAAAGGCCATGGCAACCACCGGGCCCACATCGCACCATCCGACATTGTGAAACTGTAAAAGCATTGTGGTGATACCAAATCCAGCCAGCCCGACAACGGCGGGATTTCCCTTTAC
This sequence comes from Desulfobacteraceae bacterium, assembly GCA_046496975.1. GTDB lineage: Bacteria > Desulfobacterota > Desulfobacteria > Desulfobacterales > Desulfobacteraceae > DATFJZ01. The sequence continues at coordinate 2,508 of JAWOGI010000380.1, forward strand.
TGCTGCAGAATCAGTCATACGCTCTACTCCTTTAAATAGTCTAATGAAACAAGATTAAAAGAATCGCATTCAGCTTTCAACTTCCAGTCAAACGGTATATCCGGATAATTTTTTGACGAAAAGTTACCTACCATTTTCACTTTTAAATGGTTTTGTCAACAAAAAAAGAGAAAAAAAACAGGGCTGGCAAAAATCGGGAACTGGGGAAAAAGTACGACGGATTCTGGCGAAATAATGATCAGACAGCAAACCGGCTGCGACGCCCTATGAAACGTCTGCCGGTTCCAGGGCCGCGTTCTGGAACCGGCAGGTAAAAAAGCGACATTAAAACGAAAAATATTCCTCAACAAGCTTTTCGTATTCCGGCTGCTGCTTGAATTTTTTCAATTCACTGGAAAATTTCGCAACAAAATCCCGGGAGATTTTCTCCCTGTTGAACATGATATAGAGTCCGTCGGATTTGATGGGATGATCGTCCAGGGGAACAATATCGTCAAAACCAAGCTTTTTCAGAAGATGAAACCCATTGCCCCTTTCTGCCACCACATATTCGAAACGATCGCCATGGAGTTTTTTAAAATTGGTTTCATCGGAAGCGGCAACCTGGTAGGCATTGTTGGCTTTGACAAATTCCCAGAACTCCCTGGTGTAAGAGTACCCCCGGACAACCCCGACGGTCTTTCCCTTCAAGTCCTCCATGGAGTCAAACCTGTTACCGCTTTCTTTTTTTACCCACAACACCCAGGGGGAATTCACCAGGGGTTCTTCGGGATAACGGGCGAATCTGGTCCTCTCCCGGGTGAAATTGGCAGAAAACAAAGCGTGGGACCGGCCCTTCTTGATATTGTCCAGGGCCCTCTTCCACGGGTAGGCCCTCAAGGATTTAATGGAAACATCCAGCTGTTCCAGAACATAACGGACAATCCGGGTGCTGAATCCGCCGACGACTCCGGTATCGTCCACGGTCTGGTAGGGCTCCCACTGGTCACAGGAAATCACCAGGGCGGGGGGCTGGGCATGGGCACCCACGGCCAGCAGGAATACGGCAATACAAAGCACGACGTTTTTCATGATGGCTCCTTGGTTGTGGCGTTATTCTGTCTGTCCGTCACCCTTGATTTCAACTTGCTGTCCAACCCCACTATATGAGCACCTTCTGTTTTTTTCAATGACTTTTTTTCTTCTTGAGCCTTGCCGGCTCCAGCTATTTTTCCAGGATCAGCATCTGCTTGGCAAGGTCATCCCGTGACAGGGCCATGCCATCCACCTCTTTTTCACTGGCGGCGTTTTCCCTGAACAGGGTTTTATACCGGTCAAGATCCTTTTCCGCACCGGCGAAGCGCACCCTTACCTGGGCCATGGAGGCCTGGACCGATTCGATTTTGTTTTTTCATTTTTACGGAGATTATGGGGGCATTGGGCACAAGCCTGACCCGATGGACGGACAATTGAAATTGCGCTGGTCCAGGATTAAGCCTTGACTTTTTTAAGCAAATATAGGTAAATCAACTCTGTTCAACAGACAAGACCTTTTTTCCGGCACAGCATCGACAGGGGGCCTCTCTCAAGAATTTCCCCTGACAGGGGAGATCAGCCCCTGCAGAAAATCTGGCCCCCATGCTGGCATTTTATTCAATTCATTTTATGGAGGAAAATCAATGGCTACCGGCACTATTTCAGGCAAAAAAATGATGAAAAAAATTTTAATTCTTACGGTCATGGGCCTCATGGTTTTTGGCACCGCCCATGCCGACAAACTCTACGTTGGTGTTGACACGGCCTTTGTCCCCTTTGAATTCAAGGGAGACGACGGCAAATACACCGGATTTGATGTTGAGCTGTGGGAGGCCATTGCCGATCGCATCGATGTTGACTATGAACTGAAACCAATGGATTTCAACGGCCTGATCCCGGCCCTGACAACAGGGAACATCGATGCCGCCCTGGCAGCCATCTTTATCACATCCAAGCGGGAAAAGGTCATCGATTTTTCCCATCAGTATTTCCATGCCGGCCTCAAGGTGATGGTGCCGTCGGGTACCGATGACATCCACGGGGTAGAAGACCTTAAAGGCAAAAAGGTTGCCGTAAAAACAGGCACCTTTACCGTTGACCACCTTGAAAAAATGGGGCTGAAAAACCTGGTGAAATTCCCCAACATTGACCAGGCGTACCTGGAAGTCGTCACCGGCGGCGCCGACGCTGCCGTCCATGACGCCCCCAATGTTCTCTATTTTATCAACACGGCAGGAAACGGCAAGGTCAAGGCTGTGGGCCCGGACGTGGAAGCGGCCTATTACGGCATTGCCTTTCCCCAGGGAAGCGACCTTCGCGACAAGGCCAACATCGCCCTTCTGGAAATGAAAGAGAGCGGCGAATATGCAGACCTTTACCGAAAATGGTTCGGCACTGACCCGGAATAATTGATACACCGGTGAACGCCTGAAAAAAGGGCCGCACAGGTGGAACACCCCTTTTTGAATGGCAGACCGGGCTCTTCTTTTCAGGGCTTGGTCACAACATCGGCCACTTGCCACATTTGGCGATTTTATGACCAAGCCCTCTTTTCGGCAGTGTGCTCTGTAAGACACACTGCCGATCTCTTTTTGTTTTGATCGCGAGGTAGAATGGACTTTCAATGGAAAATCATCATCGATGCCCTGCCGGCACTGCTGGCAGGAGCCAAGCTGACGTGGTACATCACCCTTGTCGGCCTTGTCGGTGGAATGGCCATGGGCATAGCAGCAGGCCTTGGCCGCATTGCCGGCACCCAGTCCCTGGGGGCCATGCCCCACGGAATCTTCAAACCCATCGCAACGGCCCTTCGCTACATTTCATCGGCCTATGTGGAACTGATACGGGGCACCCCGATCATTGTCCAGGCCATGTTTCTCTATTTTGCCTTTCCCATGCTGGTCAAGGCCGGCTTCGGCATCGAGCGTTTCCGCATAGACGCCCTCACAGCCGCCGTCATTACCATCATGATCAATGCCGGGGCATATATTGCCGAAATTGTCCGGGGAGCCGTCCTCTCCATTAACAGGGGACTTGTGGAGGCGGGTATGTCCATGGGGATCAGCCGGTTCACCCTGCTGGCCGATGTGATCGGGCCCATTGCCTTCCGGCGGATGATCCCCCCCCTGGGCAACCAGTTCATCATCAGTTTGAAAGACACCTCCCTGTTTATCATCATCGGGGTGGGAGAATTGACCCGGCAGGGCCAGGAGATCATGGCGAGCAACTTCAGGGCCATTGAGATCTGGTCGGCGGTGGCGATCATCTACCTGATCATGACCTCTGTGCTTGCCTATGTCTTGAAATTTTTTGAAAAGAGAATGAAAATATTGTGAAACGAATCATCGAACTAAAAAATGTCTGCAAGAGTTTTGGTCACACCGAGGTGCTCCACGATATCAATCTCTCCATTGACCAGGGAGACGTGGTGGTGGTGGTGGGTCCCTCGGGCTCGGGGAAATCCACCCTGATCCGCTGCATCAACTGCCTTGAGGTGATCACCTCGGGGGAATTGATCGTTGATGCCATAAAGATTCCCGAAGAGATGGGACGGATCAGGGAGGTAAGGCTCGAAGTGGGCATGGTTTTCCAGCAGTTCAACCTCTTTCCCCACATGACCGCCCTGGAGAACATCTCCTTTGGCCCGAGAAAGGCCCGGAAGCTGTCAAAAGCCCAGGCCAATGAAACGGCCCGGGAACTTTTGGACAAGGTCGGGCTGGCAAATTTCGAAGAGAAGCTGCCCAGGGAACTTTCCGGCGGCCAGCAGCAGCGGGTTGCCATTGCAAGGGCCCTGGCAATCAATCCCAAGGTGATGCTTTTTGATGAACCCACCTCCGCCCTGGACCCTGAAATGATCGGCGAGGTGCTGGATGTCATGAAAAACATTGCCAGGGACAGCGGCATGACCATGGTGGTGGTCACCCATGAAATGGGCTTCGCCTCCCAGGTGGGCAGCCGCCTCTTGTTCATGGACGAGGGCAGAATCGCCGAGGATGGCGATCCAAAGGAGATGATCAACAATCCCCAGTCAGAGAGACTGAAAAACTTTCTCGGCCATGTAAACACCAATTAACGGTTTCATGTCACGCTTTTTTTGTATAACGGCCATGAGCAGCGTGCTCACAACAAAGGTAGGGTCGTAGACGCGGAGCCAAGCCGAATTAGAGGCAGCCGATCCGGGTTTTGCCCGTAGCGGTTTTGAGCGGTAGCTGTGAGCATGGATGCTCAAAACAGCTGCCGCTCACCTCGGAGCAGCCCATGGACGGGCTGCGAGAATGAGCGGAGGGCAAAACCCGGATCGACTGCCGGCGCAACACGACTTTCATATAAACCGGCATGGCCGGCCCATGGTCATGGAATCGGCCACAACAAAGATAGGGTCGTAGACGCAGAGCCAACAGTATTGCGCCGCCCCCAGTGGATTGCCCCGGCCTCCACGAGAACGTCGGAGGAATTTTTTCCTTTGGTTCTCAAGTTCCATCCGGGGCAAATCCACTGGGGGCTCTGACTCGGTTGTTTCATATAAACCGGCATGGCCGGTCCATGGTCATCGAACCGGCCACAACAAAGTTTGAAAGTCCTGAGACAACAGGCGCTTATCCGGACTTTCATATAAAAAAAAAATGAAGGATGCGCTGTTAGGTTTTAGCAGTTCGCTTTTAGCCAAAAAATGACGCACAAAGTTCGCCAATTCAAAGGCTAACGGCTAATCGCTAAAAGCTTAATAAATATGGTCGGTTTTGTGTTTCGCCGTTACACGATTCCGGCGCTGCCTGATCCTTCTTTCAAGGGGAGGAGAACGGTAAAGGTGGTTCCCTTGTTCACTTCACTGGCAACGTCAATATACCCGCCAAGGGAATCGACAATGCCCTTGACAATGGGAAGCCCAAGGCCGGTGCCGGTGATGAAGCGGGTCTTGTCGTTTTTCACCCGGTAGAACCGGTTGAAGATTTTTTCCATGTGTTTGGGTTCGATGCCGAATCCGTTGTCTTCCACCTGCACCCTGATGTTCTTGCCTGTCACGTCGGCCGACACCTTTATCTCTCCACCCTCCTGGGTGTAGTTGATGGCGTTGGTGATCAGGTTGCCGAACACGCTTTCCATGGTTGTCAGGTCCCCCTCAAAAGCGGGCAGGGGCTGGTTTGGGGTAACAAGGGAGATGGTCTGGTTCTTCTGCTCTGCCTTTGTTCCCAAAAAGTCCACAATATTTTTCAGTAAATCGTCTATCTGCAGGGGCTTGACCTCTTTTGCCGATACCTCTGCCTCTATGCGGGAGAGATCGAGAAGATCGCCAATGGTGGAGATGAGTCCCTGGGTTTTCTCCTTTGCCCGGGAAAGCAGGTATTGGTCCTCCTCCCCGATATTCTCCTTCAGCCCCTTGACAACCATGGCAAGCTGTTCATGGATGGTTGACAGGGGTGATCTCAGCTCGTGGGAGACCTTTGCCATGAAGTCCGACTTGAGGTTGTCCAAAGCTTTCATTGCCGAAATATCGGCAATGTTCACAACGGTTCCAAGGCATTCGTGGCGTTCACCGAGAACAGGCCGACACCGGGTTAAAAAAAACTTTTCATTGTCAATATTCAGCTCCCGGGCGGGAATGTCGTTGTAGTCAATGTAGCATCCCCTGGAGATGTCCATCACCAGGGTTACAAGCTCCCTGTCCGCTATGTATTGATCAATGGGCTTTCCAGGTCCGATGCCTGGATCAATGTTCAGATGCTGGTAGCAGGCAGGGTTGATGAGCACCACCTTCCCGCTGGTGTCTGTTACGATAAGCCCGTTGGGGAGAGATTCGATGATGGTGTGCACCCTGCTTTTTTCCGTATGAAGATCTGCCAGGGTTCTCTGCTGCTGCCTGGCGAGCTTCAATGTCTCTTTTTTCAGCTCCAGGGAGTCCCTGGCCCGGTTGACAATGATACGGAGCTGGTCAGGCTCATAGGGTTTGGGAAGAAAATCGTAGGCCCCCATTTTCATGGCTTCAATGGCTGTCTCAACGGTTGCGTAGCCGGTGATGACAATCACAAGTATGTTCTTTTCCATCTCCATTATTTTTTCTAGAACTTCCATACCTGTCATGCCGGGCATCTTCAGGTCGAGAAGCACAATGCCCACCGATTCGGCGTCAAGAATTTCAAGGCCTGACGTTCCGTTGGAGGCAAGGAAAACGTCGAATTTCATCCTGGAAAGGATCCGTTCTGCCCCTTCTCTCAAGCTCTGTTCATCATCGATTACAAGAATTCTTCCAGGATCGGGAACCGTCATGGCTTTTCTCCTCAACCGTGTTTAAGGCAGCGTGCAGGGCGATACAGGTGTATGCCATTGCCTGCCCAAAGCCGGTTTTGGGCCTTGATCATATGCTTGTCCATCGAAGGCGGGTGAAATCATGATCACGGCCCGGTTTTTAATAAATAACGTTTTCTACAGCCTTCATAAAGGCCTCCGGTCCGGCATCCACCCGGGTCCATAAGAGGATTGTCTGCCTTGCCGAATGGGCAAGGGGTGTCAATCCGCTGATGAACCGTATCTCCTTTGACCGGGCCAGGTTATGCCAGAAGCTCTCATTTCTGCCGTAATTGAGATCCATAATCAGTTCACAGTCCGTAAGGTTGAGTTTGCTGACAACTTCAGCCATGTCAGGGGACTCTTCCGGAGAGGAAACCGAGGTTGCGTTGATGACAATATCGGCTGAAACGGGTCTGCCGCCAATGGAGGCGATCTCTATTGGTTCCCCTCCAAATTTGTCGACAATCCGTTGGGTTTTTTCAGGGGTGCGGCCGGCAACCATCACAGAATTGGCCCTGAGCCAGTTTAAAACAAAGATCACAGCCCTTGCGGCACCGCCTGTGCCGAATACCAGGGCATTTTTATCGGAAACCTCAAATCCGGCTTCTTCGAGGGTGTGCATGAAACCGATGGCATTGGTGTTGTACCCCTTGAGGGTATTGTTGCTTCGGATAACTGTGTTCACTGCCCCGACGATTTTTGCCCCCTCTGACAGCACATCCATATGGGGAAGAACTGCCTCCTTGTAGGGAACAGTGATATTGGCGCCGTCAATGTTAAGAACCTTGATGGACTGCATGGCGGCGCCCAGGTCTTCGGGATACACCTTGAAGGGAACATAGGTGCTGCGGATGCCGATCTGCTTTAAAACATGGGAAAACACAGCAGGCGATTTTGACCTGAATGCCCTTTCATCGCTGAATATGCAAAACACTTTCATGGAATAACTCTCAAATTGAGATTGAAATAAAGGTCGCCATCGTGTTCTGGAAAACTGATCCGCAGATGTTTCAGGATGTATCAGATGAACGGAACCCTGTTGTTTTATTTAACAGTACAACAGGGTCCAGTAGGGGAAATAATAGAGCCTCTGTCGGCAATAAAATTCGGGATTTAAATGAATTTATTCAACAAGGCTTTTGATGCTCTGGGTGATCTCTTCGGCAGAAGCCGGTTTGGGAAGATAATCGTCTGCTTCCATGCTCATGCCGTCGGCATGGGAGTAACGGGTGGAGCTGACATGGTCAGCCACGGCTGTGAGCATGACAACGGGGATATCCCGGTATTTGTCATCTTTTTTCAAGTCTGAACAGACTTCATACCCGTCTTTTTCCGGCATCATCACATCCAGTACAATTGCGTCGGGAGGATTTGCCTTTACTTTTTCCATGGCCTCTACGCCATCGTATGCCACTTCAACATCAAATCCTTCCTTGGAGAGATTGGATTGAACAAGGGAAGCAAAATCCGGCTCATCGTCAACAACAAGTATTCTCTTTTTGTCGCTCATGCTCTTCCTCCATTGTAAAAAAATACGGTTAAAAACAGTTGATAACTATAGTTTTTCAGGGTCGGTCTGTTAAATTATGCCATTTGAGAGCTGCCATTCGACTGATGAAGACCCTGATCAGGTTTTTCTTACAGGACCCATCACATGTTATGTTAAATATATATGGGGCGGTATGTTCTGTCAACCAGAAAATTGGGGCGTTTTTTCCGCCTGATCCGCTGTTTGCCTCAAGGGGAGGGTTCAATGACGTTAACAGGGCTTGATGTTTACTCTTTTTGGTCAAGGGGCAGATCAATGGAGAAAACAGCTCCGCCGTTTTTTTTATTGGCCGCTTTGATGGTGCCCCCGTGGCTTTCAACGATGCCGTAAACCATGCTGAGGCCGAGACCCGTTCCCTTGCCCTGTTCCTTTGTGGTAAAAAAGGGCTCGAAGATACTGGGCAGGGCCTGTTCATCGATTCCCGGGCCGGTGTCACTGATTTCGATGGTTGCGGTGTTGTTTGCCCTGTTCAGAACAGAGGAAATTTCGATCCGGCCCTGGCCGTCCATGGCGTCTGCCGCATTGAGTATGATATTCATGAAAACATGGTTCAGCTGCTGAACATCCGCCGGAATTTCCGGAAGGTCCTCGTCGTAATCTTCGACTATTACGATGTTCTGGAACAGCGCCTGGTTGCAGAGAAGAAACAAAGTTCTGGCAATGATTTCGTTGATGTTGTGGCGTTTCACCTCCCTCCGGGTCTGGCGGGCAAATTCGAGGAGCTCTTTGACAATGGAACTGCACCGTTCTGCATCGTTTTTTATCCTCAAAAGATCTTCCCGGGCCTTATCGGAGAATTCATGTTCTTCCAGCATGAGTTGTGAAAACAGGGTGATGCCACCCAGGGGGTTGTTCAGCTGATGTGCCACACCGGCTGCAAGCTTTCCAAGGGAAGACATTTTTTCCGATTGGAGAAGCTGGGTCTGGGCTTTTTCCAGTTCCGACTCCATCCGTATCGTTTCGGTAAGGTCATGGAAAAAACCAATGGTGGCGATTTCCCGATCCTCTTCATAAACGATGGATGCGTTGAGCAGAATGGGGATGGTGCTTCCGTCTTTTCTGACGGCCAGCTGCTTGTAAGACCGGATGATTCCCTTTTTTCCGTGTTCGCTGGACCGCATTTTTTTCATGATCACCCGGGCGTCATCTCCGGGATATATATCCCGGATGTTGACTTTTTCCAGGGCTTCTTCCCGGGAGTAGCCGGCTATCTCAGAGGCCGCCTTGTTGAAGATGATGATCCGGCCGGTCATGTCTGCGGCAATAACTCCGTCCACTGCGCTGTGGATGAGGTTTCGCAAAAAGGCGTTGGAGGTGAACCGCTTTTCATCAAACTGATCCAGGACAGGAAGGTGGAAATCCAGGACCACAATGGCGTTTTTGTTGCCGTCGCCCCCATCCATGGGATAGGCGTATAGACACGATGGTTCGATGTGGTTGTCATCGAAATGGCCCGCATTCAGTGAGGGTTGCCGGGTCTGCTTGACCTCGGCAACAGGACAGTGGAGACAGGGCGAGGTGCGGTTGAAAAATACCGCATAACATTTTTTACCTTCGGGGTCACTGTTTTCGTCCAGAAATATTCTTTTTTCAGCTCTTATCTTTGACGCCAGAATTGTGTAGCTGTCTGAAATAATGATGATTTGACGTTTAAGGGTCTCAATGGCCCTTATCAGGAAATGGTCTTTGGTGGCGCGCTGGTCATTCATGACATCATACCTTTAAAAAAACTTGCAATGGATCAGGGACAGTGATATCTTAAGCTAAAGAACAGAAATAGTAAAATTAGCTCTGCTTGTCAACAGCAATTCTCATTTGGGCCTGTTATTTTATCTGAAAGACCAAATAGCCCGTCAGCAGCCCGAGATTCTCTCTTTCCAACGAAGGATGTTGATTGAAATCGGCCTATCGTTTTTGCATATATTCTGAATTTTAAATATCAGGAGTGACACCCATGGATGAAAAAAGCAAAAAAACGCCCATGAACAGCTGGCACCGGGACAATGGAGCCAATATGGCTGATTTCGGCGGATTTGACATGCCCCTGTGGTATGAAACCGGTGTCAAGCAGGAGCACCTGGCCGTGATTCAATCGGCCGGCATCTTTGACACCAGCCACATGGCCTGCGTTACGGCAGAGGGGCCGGATGCCCTTGAGCTGCTCCAGCACTGCCACACAAGGAACCTTGCTCCGTTAAGAGACGGCCGGTGCGTTTACGGAGCCATCCTGGATGGCAACGGCCATGTGATCGATGATGCCATTGTTTACCGGTTTAACCAGACAACCTTCATGGTGTGTGTCAATGCCGGCATGGGCCAGGCAGTGGCAGATCACCTTGAACATCACAAAGGCGGTCGTTCTGTTGCCATTGAGGATCTGTCGGAAATGATTGCAAAGATCGATATCCAGGGGAAAAATGCCGCAAAAATACTGGCCGGGATCATCGATGACCCCGATGGTGTTTTCAAGACCATGCCCTATTTTTCCTTTAAGGGTCATTATGATGAAAAGGCTCCGGGTGCTTCTGCTGTGATGCTTACGGACAAAACCCCCCTGCTGCTGTCGAGATCCGGATACACCGGTGAGTTCGGGTTTGAGCTCTTTGTTCCGGCAAGCCGAGGTGTAAAGCTCTGGAACATGATCCTCGATGCGGGCAGGGCCTTGGATGTAATCCCCTGCGGCCTTGGCGCCCGGGATTCCCTCCGGGCCGGAGCTGTGCTCCCCCTCTCCCACCAGGACATTGGGCCGTGGCCCTTTGTCAATCATCCCTGGCTTTTTGCCCTTGCCCTGAACAGCAATCAAACCGGTTTTACCAAAGATTTTGTTGGAAAAGAGGCCCTTGAAAAAGCCATGGCCGATCCGGGGACAGGTTTCACCCACGCCTTTGCCGGCGATAATTTGAGGAAAATCGGTACAGGAGCGCAAACCGAGGTGGTGGACAGCCAGGGAAGCACCATTGGAAGGGTTTTGACCTGTGCCACGGACATGGCCATAGGATGGCACAACAACAGAATCTTGAGTATGGCCTCCCCGGATCTTCCGGAAGGGTTCACACCCAGGGGGATCAGCTGCGGCTTTGTTATGGTGAACCGAAAACTCGCCCCGGAAGAGAGGCTTACCTTGAAAGAGAAAAAGCGTAAAATCACTGTCACCATTGTTGATGATGTTCGGCCCCACCGGACAGCAAGAAAAAAAATCGACAATTTTCGCTGAAGTTATGGTTTAATAAAAGAGGAGGCGCTTTATGAAAGAGATCAGCGAACTTAATCTGCCCGAAGACCTGAAATATTCTGACGACCACGAATGGGCAAGGGCGGAGGGGGAGACCGTTACCATAGGTATCAATGACTATGCCCAGGATCAGCTGGGAGAAATTGTTTTTGTGGAGCTCCCCGAAGTGGGAGACACCTTCGAAAAAGGGAAAGAGTTCGGCACAGTGGAGTCGGTAAAGGCGGTTTCCGATATGCTGATGCCCGTTTCAGGAGAAGTTGTACAGGTGAACCAATCCCTTGAGGATGCCCCGGAGAGTGTGAACAATTCCCCCTATGGAGAAGGATGGATCGTAAAGGTAAAGGCATCGGATCTGTCTGAACTTGACAACCTTATGGACAAAGCAGCATATCTTGAAATGCTGAAAGGATGAGTGCCATGCGTTATCTTCCCCATACCCAAGAAGATATCACGGAAATGCTCGCCAAAATCGGGCACACCTCCCTGGATGATCTTTTTGAAAGCATCCCCGAAGCCTGCCGCGTGAAAGGAAAGCTTGATCTGCCCGACCCCCTCACCGAATGGGAGCTCGATGCCCGCATGGATCGGCTGGCATCGAAGAATGCCGCTTTTCCAGACCAGAAGATCTTTATCGGGGCGGGCAGTTACCCCCACCATATTCCTGCCTTTATTCCCTATGTCATCTCCCGGTCTGAATTTGCAACGGCCTACACTCCTTATCAGCCGGAAATCAGCCAGGGGACCCTCCAGGGCATCTACGAATTCCAGACCATGATCACCGATCTCCTTGGTACGGAAGTTGCCACGGCATCCCATTACGACTGTGGCACGGCCCTTGCCGAAGCACTGCTCATCGGTCTCAAGAAAAAGAAAAAACTCAACAAGGTGGCCGTCTCCTCCCTGGTTCACCCCCATCACCGGCAGATCATCAAGACCTACCTGGCCCCTGCCGGGTGTGAACTGGTTGAGCTGCCCTGCAACGCCGACGGCACCACCGATCTTTCTCTCCTTGAATCCATGGACGACCTGGCGGCCGTTGCCGTGCAGTCTCCCAATTTTTTCGGGTGCATCGAAGATCTGCCCCGGGTGAAACAGTTGACAGATGCCAAAAAAGTGTTGTTCATCACCTCGTTTACCGAGTCAATGGCCTATGGCCTGCTGAAAAATCCCGGCCAGTGCGGGGCGGACATCGTGGCGGGGGAAGGACAGAGCCTTGGCATTTCCCAGTCCTTTGGCGGTCCGGGGCTGGGGATTCTCTCCGGCAGCAAAAAGTTTATCCGGGATCTGCCGGGCAGGTATGTGGGACAGACCAGGGACAAGAACGGGAAGAGGGGGTTTGTCTTGACCCTTTCCACAAGGGAGCAGCATATCCGCAGGGAAAAGGCCGGCTCCAACATCTGTTCCAATAACGGTCTCAATGCCATGACAGCGGGGATGTTCCTTGCCGCTGCCGGTAAAACCGGCATGAGGCAGCTGGCCCAGCTCAACCACGACAAGGCCGTTTTTCTCAAAGAGGAATTTCAGCGGGCAGGGTTTGAGATCCCCTTTTCCAGGCCGTTTTTCAACGAATTTGTTGTAAGGGCGGATAAAGGGTTTGACAAGAAGCGGGAAGAGCTGAAAAAGAACCACAACATGGTGGCAGGGCTTGCCCTTGAACCCTATTATCCTGAACTTGTTGATCACTACCTCTTCTGTGCAACCGAGGTGTTTTCCAGGCAGGAGATGGAAACCATGGTCAGGGAGGTGAAATAATGGAAACACAATGCGGAACAACCGGTCTTGTCTTTAACGAGCCTTTTCTGTGGGAAAAGAGCCGCAAAGGGCGGTGCGCCATCTCCATCCCGGGGCAGGATGTCGAGCAGTCCCTGCTGGATGAAACCTTGACAGGAGATGCTCCCCCGCTGCCCGAGCTGGGGGAGCTTGATGTGGTCAGGCACTACACCCGCCTTTCCCAGTGGAATTTCGGCCTGGATTCAGGCATGTATCCTTTGGGGTCCTGCACCATGAAGTACAACCCCAAGACCAACGAGGTCCAGGCGGCCCGGCCGGGGTTTGCCAGAGCCCATCCCCTGGCAGGAGAAGAGCTCTCCCAGGGGGCCCTGGAGCTGATGTACAACCTGGAGCAGTTTCTCATTGAGCTGACCGGTATGGAGGCGGTCACCCTTCAGCCGGCGGCCGGCGCCCACGGGGAGCTTGCCGGCATGCTGGCCATCCACGCCTTTCATGAAAAACAGGGACGCCAGCGCTCCAGGATCATCATTCCAGACACGGCCCACGGCACCAACCCGGCCAGTGCCACCCTGTGCGGGTACGAATCGGTGAATGTCGCTTCGGGAGAGGAGGGGATACTCACCCCTGAAGCGGTGGCAGCGGTGATGGACGAAGAGGTGGCCGGCATCATGATCACCAACCCCAACACCCTGGGGCTGTTCGAGAACAATCTCAGGGAAATTGCCGACATAGTCCATGCAAAGGGGGGCCTTGTCTACGGTGACGGGGCCAACATGAACGCCGTCATGGGCATTGTCAAGCCCGGAGACCTCGGCATGGACGTCCTCCATTTCAATCTGCACAAGACCTTTTCCACCCCCCACGGCGGCGGCGGGCCCGGATCGGGGCCCATTGCCGTCAGCAAAACCCTTGAACCCTTTCTGCCGGTGCCGAGGATTGCAAAGCAGGAGGACGGAACCTTTACCCTGATCCATGACACCCCGGACACCTTTGGAAGGCTCTTGACCTTTTACGGGCACTTCGGGATTCTGGTCAGGGCATACGCCTACATTCTCTCCATGGGCGGTGAATACCTTAAAAAGGCAAGCCAGCTTGCCGTGCTCAATGCCAATTATATCAAGGAGAGCCTCAAAGAGGAGCTCTTCCTTCCCCATGACAGACCCTGCATGCATGAATGCGTCTTCACCGACAAAAACCAGTCGAAACATGGCATCAACACCCTGGACATGGCCAAAAGATTGATCGATTACGGGTTTCATCCCCCAACGGTCTACTTTCCCCTGGTAGTCCACGGTTCCATCATGATCGAACCCACGGAAACCGAGTCCAGGGAGACCATTGATGATTTTATTGCCGCCTTCAAGCAGATTGTAAAAGAGGCGGAGGATCAGCCTGAACTGTTAAAGTCCGCTCCCCACCATTCTAAGGTGGCAAGACTTGACGAGGTGACAGCGGCCAGAAAGCCCCGGCTGCGGGGATAGTTGTTGTGAGCACGCTGCTCATGGTGGTTTTTTATATGAAAGTCGTGGTGCGCCGGCAGCCGATTCGGGGTATTGCCCTACGCTCATGGAGCCAG
>JAWOGI010000071.1:0-6229 GCA_046496975.1 Desulfobacteraceae bacterium
CAGGGCCGGTGCATCGGATGCGGGACCTGTGTCAATCTCTGCCCCACCAATATCATCAGCGTGGTGGACCAGGAGAACGTCAGGACGGTTTTCATCAAAGATGAGGTCATCGGACAGCTTCCCCTGGAACGGTGTGAGGGGTGCAATAAAATGTATGCAACGGCCGAATTCCTCAAACATGTGGATGAGACCAACCTGGATCATCCCCATATCAAGGAGGAGCACAAACTTTGCCCCTCGTGCACAAAGCTCTTGTCCAACCGGGCCAGAACCGAGTCGGCGAAAATCAAAAAATGACCATCGCAAGTTTCAAGGCGATGTTGATCGGGGCAGGGGGATCATTGATCCTGGCCGTTTTCTGTTCCACCTTCCTGGTTTTGGAGAAGGTGGCGGCTGTCATGCCGCTTTTTGTGGCTTTTAACGGTGCAATCACCGGTTACAGGCTGGTGGAAACGGTGAAAACCCCCAGGGCAGGAGCCGGTCTCTTCCCTTTTGTGGTGGGTGCCGGAACTGGGGCACTGACCTTTGAAGCGGCCCATCTCGGGGTTTTGTTCCTGGAAAAGGGGTTTCTCCTCAACAGCTTCGATCTTCTGGTCTATGTCGTTGTGTCGGGATGTACAGGTTACCTGGGAGCCAGGCTGGCGGTCAGGTACTTTAATTTATAAATTTTATTTCAGATGTTAAAAAGGAGAATTCAATGAAGAAGATTTTTCGTTATCTAACCATGATCTCCCTGGTGCTGCTGTTTGCAGTATCCGGGGCCTTTGCCGGTGCCGGGATCTCGGCCTCCTCGTACAAGGCAGGGGATGTTGTCACCATAGAGGGAAAGATCGCTCCCGGCGAGGATCTCTACCTGGCCGTTGCCCAGAAGGAGATGTTTGCCCCAAAGGACACCGACGGTGTCCACGAGGTTAAAAAGCTGGCCTCCGCCGGTGAAGAAAACGGGTTTACAACGGATACTGCGATTCCGCCCCTGTACTACCTGCTCACCAACAACCCCGACAAGTTCGGCCGCACGGACAAGAAGCGGTTTGGCGGTCCGTCGGTGCTGATGAGCAAGGGCAGCGGCATCTACAGCACCACCATGTTCTACCTGAAAGAGGATTTCAATGATCTCGGTGCCGATGTCAGGAAGATGATGGGCCCCATTCAGTCGGAGGAGCAGTGGAATTTTCTACGGTACGCCAACGAGACCAAATTCGGCATCAACACCATTGTCAAGGAAGGCAACCGCCGGGGAAAGGTGGTGATCTTTTCCCGAAGCGTCATCGGCGATGAGAGCAGCGGCAATTACTGGGACGAGAACACCACCGTCGATCTTGACAAATCCACCGGTGAATTTACCGCTTCGTTTAAATCCTACCGCCACACTCCCCCGGACACCGATTTTGACGTGTACGTCAACGGTGACAAGGCGGGGGATTTCAAAATTGAGAAGAACGGTTTCTGGCTCTCCAAGGGATTCCGGTACATGAACCCCCTCTGGATTGTCATCGGCGCCATCCTCGTTGGGGCTTACTTCTCCATGATCGGTGCCGCCGGCGGTATGCTCATGGCCGCCTTCCAGGTGCTCGTGGTCAACACCATGGGACCTGTGGGCATCAATGCGGCCAATGTTTTGAAACCCTCCAACATCGCCCTTACCCTCTTTTCTCCCCTGGGATCTTTCTACCGGTACGCCAAGGTTGAAAAGCGGGTCGCCTGGCCCATTGGACTCTCCTTTGGCGTGGGTATTTTCATCGGCTCCATCTGGCTTGGCAAGTATGCGTCGGCCGTTCTGCCCATGAAGGCGTACAAGGAGTGGCTGGCCATCCTGGTTGTGATCATGGGTATCAAGACCGTCATGGAGATGATGCCGGCGGCCATGGAAAAACGGAAAAACATCAAGGCCATGACCAAGAAGTTCAACGACGAGGTGGCCAAGGCCAAGGCCGAAGGCCGTGCCGCAACCATGGGCAGCATCGAACCTGTCAAAACCGGCCTCATGGACTACCGCTTTAAATTCTGGGGTGAAGAGTTCAAGATCAATCCGCTGCTCTTTGCCCTGCTGGGTGTTGCCATCGGTGTGGTCTCCAGGTCTTTTGGTATCGGCGGAGGCTTCCTCCTGGTTCCGGCCATGACCTCCCTGGGCGCCCTTCCCATGTATGTTGCCGTGCCCATCTCCCTCATCGGTACCTGTTTTTCCAGTATCGGTTCGTTTATCGGGTATCTCATGACAGGTTATCTGCCTGACATGACCCTGGCCATCTCCATCATCATCGGCGGGTTTGCCGGCGGGATGATCGGCAGCCGTGCCCAGAAGCTCTTTTCGGAGATGACCCTGAAAGTGGTTCTGGCTGCAACCCTGTTCTTCCTCTTCTTCCGGTTTTTCAAGATTGAAATCTGGATATAGCCGGTGTAATTTTTAAATGAAGCTTGTCTCCCGACGGCTGAATCCATACAATCGGGTTCAGAGGCAAGAGGCAAGAGACAGGAAACTGCTTCATTTAAGTTTCAACATCTGTTGTGGCCGGTTCGATGACCATGGACCGGCCATGCCGGTTTTTATATGAAAGACCAAAAAGTGTGACACGGGGGGCGGCAATGGCCTGTTCCTCTTCAGGACAAATTTATGGACTATTATCTTGACAAGGTGTGGGGGAGCATCCATGGCTTTCTCCATCAAGTCGTTGCTTTTCTGGACCATCTCTTCTCGCCCCTGGAGGTTTTCGGACCCGGCGCCGTGATCTTCCTCCTTGCCTTTTTAACCGTGGGGGTGACACGAATTACAACACGGTTCTACGTAACCGGCAGGTATGCACGGTTAAAAAACGAGTTTGAGCACTGGAAGAGTGTCCGGGATGAGGCCGGGAAGCTTCCCGACAGGGAAAAGGGGAAACGCCTTGCCAGAAATATCGACCAGGCCGAGTTGAACAGGGTCTACTACGACTTTTTTTTCGAAGGACTGCTGAAGAATTTTATCACCAATGTGATCCCCATCCTCCTAATGGCGGCCCACGTCACAACAGTGTATCCGCCCAAGACCCTTCTGGACCGTTTCGGAGAAGAGTGGGTTTTCTCCTTTTCCCTGGGAGGCTTGTTTTCCATGAACATCAGTTCCCTGTTCTGGTATATCATCAGTCTGCTTGTTTCCTTTGCTGTTTTTGCCCTATTGAAAAGGGGAGTTTTGAAAAAAGATGCCGAAAAAGAGTCTGATCAGCCCGAAGCTGTTGTCTAAATACCTGCCGATGCTGCTCATGGCAGCGGTGTTTCTCCTGCCTGACATGGGGTACGCAACCCAGCTGCATCATAATTCCGAAGGGATTATCATCCACCAGATGGGCCACCTCTTTTTTCTTTTTTCCATGGTGGCGCTTATCATTACCATTACAGGAAAAGGACTGCACACCGAGAAAGGGTGGCGTCTTATTCAATATTCCGCCCTGGTGTTTATTCTCTGGAACCTTGATGTTATAGCGGCCCATTTCCTGGATAACCAGATCTACGCCGTTGGAATAGAGATCGTCTCTTTTGGTAAAATGAAAATCGTCTCGGCCACCGATTCTGTTGCACTTTCCCTGTTCTACTATTTTCTCAAGCTGGACCACCTCCTCTGTGTGCCGGCCATGGTCTTTTTTTACAAAGGCCTTTCCACCCTTGTCAGCGAGCAGCGACGCAGAGGAGGCGAGGAATCGTTATGACTGTTTCCTTTTTGCCCGTACTGGCAGTGGATGTTCTCGGTTCCGTGGCCATGGTGGTCTTTGCCCTCATGGCCCTTTACAAGGCGAGGCGGCTTCGGGAGATGGACGGTGACAACGCCGTTTTTCTCTACCTTTTGTGGATCAGCACGGGTTTCACAGTGTTCGCCCTGTCCAGGTCCTTTGGCCATATTTTGCGGCAGTTTTTGATTCTTACTGCCAATGGCGACCTCTGGCATGCCATCAGCGCCTATTCGGGGAGCATCAACACCGCCTCGTTCATGCTGGTGGCCCTGGTCACCGTTTTTTTCAACCAGACCTGGAAGATCAACGAAAAGATTCTTGTCGGCAGGAAAAAACTTGAAAAGACCCACCTGGATCTGATGCACCTGAACCAGACCCTGGAAAACAAGGTCGTGGAACGTACAGAACGGCTGACCAGCAGCGAACACAAATGTCGAAGAATATTTGAACAGTCCCTGGACACGATCATTGTTTCGGACAGCAGCTTCAGGGTCAAGGAGATCAATCCGGCGGCCATTGAACTCACCGGTTACCAGCGGGATCAAATGATCCTGGAAAAAATGACCATCGGCTCTTTTTTTGCCGATCCCAATGAATGGGAGCGGGTGCGGGAGAAGATTTATGCCGAGGATTTTATTTTAAACGAGGAGGTTCATTTTTTACGTCCCGACAAGGAAACCCTGCTGGTGATCATCACAGGCGGTGTGGATTACGGTGCTTTCGGGTGTGAAAAAACCTACCATTTTATCATCAAGAACATCAACGAAAAACGGCAGATGGAGCAGCAGATCGCCCAGGCAGACAAGCTTGCCGCCCTGGGTGAACTCTCCGCCGGAGTGGCCCATGAAATCAACAACCCCCTGGGAATAATTCTCGGGTACACCCAGCTTTTGATGAAGCAGGCAGGTGACCATCGAGAGGACCTGGAAATCATTGAAAAACATGTGAAAAACTGCAGGAAGGTGGTATCGGATCTGCTCTCCTTTGCCAGGAAGGATTCTTCCAGCCACACCCTTGTTAACATCAACGACATGGTCGAGGATGTGATCAATTTTTTATCCAACCACTCGGATTTCAGAAACATTGAAATGACATTCTCTCCCTGCACAAAGGAGGGGCTCTTTGTTACCGGCAATGAACAGGAGCTCTCCCAGGTGATGGTGAACCTTTTGATCAATGCCTGCCATGCCGCCGGAGAGACTGGTAATATCGCCATCACCACCCGGAAGACCCTGGAGAAGAAGGTGTTGATCCTGGTGAAGGACGACGGCAAGGGCATTGAAAAAAAGAACCTGTCGAGAATTTTCGACCCGTTTTTCACCACCAAACCAGTGGGTCAGGGCACTGGACTGGGCCTCTCCGTTGGGTACGGCATCATCCAGCAGCACGGTGGGGATATCCGGGTGAGAAGTCACCGGGGAAAAGGCACCGTTTTTACCATCAGCCTTCCCGTGCATGACCCGGACCCATCCTGCATCAATGACAAAACAAGGCCTTGATCATCGTTTCTCCCACCTTCGCTGACCCCACCCCACTTTCTTTTATTGACAGAAGGCGGTTCTCCGGCCTAATATAAAGCCAAATACTGCATACGTACATATCTCTTTCAGGACAGGGGAAATACCCATGACAAAAGAAGCGGCACCGGCAAAAGAGAACATCTCCCGGCAGGCCGATCCAAAAACCGGAACCGAAGTTGACAGGTTTCCCATTGTCGGAATGGGCGCTTCCGCCGGCGGTCTGGAAGCCTTTGAATCGTTTTTCACGGCCATGCCCGGGGACAGTGGCATGGCCTTTGTCGTGATAACTCATCTGGATCCCACCCATGTCAGTGTCCTGCCGGAGCTGATTCAGAAAAAAACAGAGATGAAGGTCCATCTGATAACAGACGGGCTTAAGATTCAACCGAATAGGATCTATGTGATTCCGCCCAACAAGGATATGGCCATTTTAAAGGGCGTCCTGCATCTCATGGATTTGCCCAATCCCAGGGGATTCAACCTTCCCATTGATAGTTTTTTCAAATCCCTGGCCCGGGACCAGGGCGCCGATGCCGTCGGCATTATCCTCTCCGGAACCGGCAGTGACGGCAGTCTCGGATTAAGGCAGATCAAGGGGGAACTGGGCATGGTCATGGTCCAGGACGAGGATTCCGCCAAATATGCAGGCATGCCCAGAAGTGCCGTTGCCACAGGCCTTGTGGATTATGTCCTGCCTGTGGACAAGATGCCCGAAGCCCTTGTCAAATATACCCGGTATGCCTTTGTCAAACCCCGGGACAAGGGTACGGTGGATGACAAAAAAATTCAAACGGTGCTGGAGAAAATTTGTATACTTCTTCGGACCCATACCAATCATGATTTTTCCCTTTACAAGAAAAATACCATTATCCGGCGGGTGGAACGGCGGATGCATGTTCACCAGATCGCCTACTGTTTATTTTTATGATGATGAACCACAAAATATCTATACAGCTTGTAATATTCAAGACTATATAAATGAATTGTTATTAAATACCGAAGATGAAG
>JAWOGI010000073.1:0-2761 GCA_046496975.1 Desulfobacteraceae bacterium
CAGCCGCTTGCCAATGGTGGTCATGATGGATTCCGGGTGGAACTGCACCCCCTGGGTGGGGTGACTTGTGTGTCGGATTCCCATGATCTCGTTATCACCGGTGGTGGCTGTCACTTCGAGAGAGGCGGGCAGATGATCTTCTGACACGATGAGGGAGTGGTACCGCATGGCCTGGAACGGTTTTTTCACTCCCTGGAAGATGCCTTCTCCATTTCCCGTTACCATGGAGGTCTTGCCGTGCATGATTTTTCCGGCGTGGACGATTTTGCCCCCAAAGCACTGGGCAATGGTCTGGTGGCCCAGACAGACCCCGAGGATGGGAAGGCGGCCGGAAAAGGCCGTGACCGCCGCCATGGAGATGCCGGCATCATCGGGGCGGCCGGGCCCCGGGGAGATCACCAGGGCATCCGGAGCAAGGGCTTCGAGCTCCTGGACAGTGGTTTTGTCGTTCCTGAACACAACCACCTCGGCACCGGTCTGCCTCAGATAGTGGACCAGGTTAAAGGTGAAAGAGTCGTAATTGTCAATCATGGCTATCTTCATGCCTTTCCCCCTTTTTCCCCTGACAGGGCAAGCTGCAGGGCCTTTTCCACGCTTTTGGCCTTGTTGAGGCACTCGGTAAGTTCGCTTTGGGGATCCGAGTCGGCAACGATGCCCGCACCGGCCTGGACCTTGATGCGGCCCTCTTCAATGGCCGCCGTCCGGATGGTGATGGCAAGGTCCATGTTGCCGGAAAAGGAGATGTACCCGGCAGCACCGCCGTAGATGCCCCTGGAGGTTTTTTCCAGGTCGGCGATGATCTCCATGGCCCGGATTTTCGGGGCCCCGGACAAAGTCCCTGCGGGGAAGGTGGCCTTTAAAAGGTCCCATGCCGTCAAATGGGGCTCCATGTCGCAGGTGATGTTGGAGACCAGGTGCATCACATGGGAGTACCGCTCGATGAACATCATGTCGGTCACCTGCACCGTGCCGGTCTCTGCCACCCTTCCAAGGTCGTTGCGCCCGAGATCCACCAGCATGAGGTGCTCGGCCCGCTCCTTCTCATCGTTGAGCAGTTCATCGGCAAGTTCCCGGTCCTCCTGTTCGCTGGCGCCCCGCTTCCGGGTGCCGGCAATGGGCCGCAGGGTGGCCTTCTGGTTTTCCAGGCGGACCATGGTTTCCGGAGAAGAACCGGCAATGGTCAGCTCGTTGAAATTCATGAAAAACATGTACGGTGACGGGTTGATGTACCGCTGGGCCCGGTAGAGCATCACCGGATCTTCCGGCGCCGGGCAGGAGAAGGTCTGGGAGTAGACCGCCTGGATGATATCCCCCTCCACGATGTGGTTTTTTATGGTTTCAACCCCCTGTTTATAGACCTCCGGTTCTGTTTCCGGTGTCAGGGACCTTCCGGCCTGAACCCTTTCCCTGCTGCTCTCCTTGCCGGGTCGGGGTTCGTCGATCTTTGCCATGAGCCGGTCAAGATCCCGGCACGCCTTGTCAAATACTTTGCCGTGATCACTCTCGTCATCCAGGTAGCAGATCCTTACACAGATCATGTGCTGCTTGATGTTGTCAAAGATGATCATCTCGTCGGGAATGATAAAATGGGCATAGGGCTTGTCCCGGGGAAGGGAAACAGGGATATTTTCAAAAAACGACACCATCTCGTAGGCGATATACCCGGTCAGCCCGCTCCAGAACCGCGGCAGTTCTCTCATCTCGCAGGGGGTGTAGCGGTCGGTGACGGATTGGAGCACTGCCACGGGATCACCGTGGTGGGAAAGGGTTTCGCTCTGCTCTCCGGCGGTGATTTCAACGGTCTTTTGAAACACCTTGATGTGGCTTTTCGCCGACACCCCCAGGAAACTGTACCGCGCCCAGCGCTCGCCCCCTTCAACACTCTCCAGCAGAAACATGGGGTTGTCCGGCCGGTAAAATTTTTCAAGCATGGAGACGGGGGTCTCGGTGTCTGCAAGGATTTCGCGGCACACGGGAACCACATTGCTCGTTTGACACAGCTCCATGAAGCGGTCTTTGTCGGGGAATCTTTTTAGAATCATCTCTGTCCTCATATACGTTCAAATGAAAGGTTTCAACTCAAGTGTCCAACCTGGCCGGTTTTGCTCTCTCTGCTTCAAAACCTGTAATGCGGTTTCAATAAAAAAAGGCTTACGGTAATCCGCAGCCTTTTTTAGTGTTGCCTGTTGTATAGAAAGACTGAGGATCTTGCCACTGCCCCAGCTTTTTTTACGTTAATAAACTGCCGGCAGCTCTGTGAAAACGGTGCGCCACCGCCAGCAGGTCTCTGTGGATCTTTCTGTTGTCATTGGAATGGCTCTCCTTTTGGCAGAAAAAAATTGCATCGTTGCGGTTGACCCCGCCTCAATTAACCCTTACAGCTCATGGTCAAAGCCTGCCCGGCCAGCCAAGCAGCAGAACCGGCCGGCAGAATATGATCCCTCATCGAACAGCAGCATGTCAATCGGGGGCAGAATACAGAGGCGATGCCGGGTTGTCAAGTCTTTTGTTTCTTTTTATAGAAACAAGCCGGTGTTTCCGGGCTTCTTTTGGCCAGCAATGGGTTCTCCCCAAGAAAATCCCGTTTATCCTTGATGTTTGCTTCAATCCTTGTTTTGGTGGATCAGTTTCCAGAGGTTCCAGAGAATGGCTGGGAGAAGAAATACTTTTTTTCAATCCTTGTTGTGGTGGATCAGTGTTCAGAGGCAGGCAACCCCCTGCCGACACATAGATGAGTCTTTGGTTTCAATCCTTGTTGTGG
>JAWOGI010000150.1:0-8284 GCA_046496975.1 Desulfobacteraceae bacterium
TCTGGAAATGTTCAGTCTTAAAAGCATATTTATTTTACTCTTACTGAGGATGTAAGAGTGCAAGAGTGCAAGACTGCAAGGTTGCAAGTATGCAAGAACAGACCGCAGACCGCGGACGGCTGACCGCGTATCACTTAACGTTTCGCTATCCGTGGTTGGTGGTCAGTATGTATTTGTGAATCGCCAAATAAAGTCCCCCTGACAAGGGAGATTTAGGGGGTTTTTTAAAGAAAAGGTGATATAGAAAAACAAGTCAGATGCAAGAACTTTAGAACATAAGCGGTCAGAAGCCAGCAACTAGTATTTGAGAATAAAATGATTTTCAAAAATAATATGTATTATAAACCCCTCTTAATCTCCCCTTATCAGGGGAGCCTTTATTGTGATATTATTTTTGAAAATCAAACCGTCTAAAAAACCAAAACAAACCGCGGACAGCAGACGGCAGACGGCGTGGTAGAGCAGCGCTTTTGAACATCGTTACTCTGTCAGTCTGAGTTCATCGAAGACTGACAGATCCATAATGACGTGTATTGGTTACGAGGTATAGGGTATAGGGTATATGGGTCAATGCGTTGATGCATTTATGTGTTAATAAGTAAGAATTTATTTGCAAACTCCGCCAGGGCTCCGGCTCTTGCGTAAAATAAAATCACAATACTCAAATTTAAAGATAGTGAGTTTATTCCACGGGGTCAGATATACATTGCTTCCGGGCGTTCACAAGCAGCGTATTTTTTAACGCAGATTTCCAGATGCCGGATAACCCCTCCTTCGATAAACTCAGGACAGGCTCTCAAGGGAAAACTTGTAATACACCATCTCTCCCCTTGAGGGGAGACCCTCGGCGTCAAGTGTAGGTGATTTTATCTCCATCCTTGATGATGCTGTACTCAAAACAGTTGACCAGCGGAGCTGATTTGTTACCATTCAACCTGATATCATTGATCCATTCATATCTGTGGATGGCACCCTTATTATCCTGAAATTCCAAAAGCTGAACCTGATCCTGATTCTCTTTTTCCATTATTTCTTCAAATAAAACCGGATGGCTGCTGGGCTTTGCTATAAGGATATATGACATTTTGTTTTGATTGAGAACCTCAATAAACGGCTGTCTTGAATACAGGTCATCTGCTGTAATCACGATATCCAGTTTTGGATGTTCTTTTCGAATTCGGTTTAAAAGCCGTTTGCCGGCATTAATCTCGCAATCCTGTTTTTCGGAACCGTCAATGTTTTTGATTGGTTCCGGTGCCAATGGGAGTGTCTGTCTTTTTTCTGGATGAACAATAGATGCACATAAAGCTTGATGGGAATAACTAATCGTGCCATTTCGATGGACTTTTTTAAGGCATGAAGGGCAGTTGATAGTTTCTGAACTGAAATACTGTGAACCATCAATGGGCATAAGATACCCTTCATCCAGAAATTGAAAAGGTTGCAACTGATTTCCCCTCTGTAGCAGCCGGAAAAAATCACTGAAAATTGGAAACAGCTGTTGATATGGTATGGCATCAATGGTATCTCTCAATTGTGTGTCTTTGGGAATAGTTTCAACTTGAAACAACGTCTGCAGATTATTCATTTGTATTTTTTCCTGCAGACGTCTTTGGAACTCAAGCATTGAAGCATCTTGAAAATACATCATAGCAAGGGCACTCAGACAGGTATCATGTGTGGAATGCTTTATTTTTCCAGTCTGACGCGTCTCACCTATTTCATTGGTCCGGACTGAGACAGTCTTTCTGAGGTTTGAAAAACTAAGTTTTTTTCCAGTATTCAATCTGATAGCTCCCAATTATTATGCATTTGGATAAAGCTATCATAAAACAACAAAAATGTCTAGTTTGAATATTTTCAATTATTTCAAATATTTATATTTCTATTATAATAAAATTTCAAGATGGTATAGTATTTTTTGGCCTTGAGCATAACACCGGCAATGGGGCGGAAGGGTTAAGGACCCGTGGACCACGGACAAACGGATTCTGCCGAAGCTGTGATCAAGCCCGGTTCAGGGATTGATCATAGGCTTAATGGACATATTTTCCAAAAACATCAGGGATGGGCTTGCCTTTGATCCCATTGAAGTTGCATCCGGCCCGGTTCGTTTTATACCGGCTGCTGGATGGGGCCCACAGATGGAGTGCCTACAAGTCAACGGGGGTGGAAGAGGTAAAGGCCGTCATAAAGGATCTGGATGGGAATGATCCCCTACTGTATGCTGCAACAAAAGCCATTTGGCCAAAACAATTATCGAAAGATGAGGCAAGGGATACTGCCGGCGGGCATATTCGGGGAACCCACGTCTCAGTTCTGTGGATATCGGGAAGGCCATCGGCCGTGTAAGACGGACAGTAGATGTTCACATAGCCGATCTTCCGCTGTGAACCAGATGGTCCTTGACATCATCATCATTACTGATCCAAGGTGCTTGGCGTTTGGACCTCAGAACAACTGTTGAAAGAGCCATCAGGACAATCATTTCAACCAATCTCTACAGGCCCAAAAATCGAGCCAAAAAAGCGGCTTTTTTGCCCCCTATAGTGATACTGACCATGATCGACAAAAATACTGTCAATGAAATTTTTTGCTTTATAGTAGTGCTTGCGATGTTGGAAAAAAAGATTACGAAGTAAAAAAAATAATTGGGTGCATGAAAAGCCTATTGGCGGTGTTTTTAATTTCACCGAGAATTGCTGAGAAAAAAGGCAGGGGAGGGCAGCGGTCAGCATGGACACTGATTGGATTTTTTGTGATGCGGGTGCATCATCGGGGGGAATCGTTGCAGCAGGAGTCGGGGCAGGCTGAACCGCTGCACCGATTCAAGACAGTAGGGCCGGTTCCAGGCGATGGAGCGGGCTGCAAGGAGGCCGCTTTTGACGGCCGGGCCGATGCCTTCGCCCATGTCCCTTGTGGCAAGGCCTGCGGCATCCCCCGCCAAAAAGGCGTTTTGGTATTGTGGCTGGATCTCCGGGTCTCTCAGGTAGTAGGCATACCCCTTCGCCTTTGAGGGCCGGCTTCGAATCCAGCCCTTTTTCTCTATTTTATCGGCAAAAGAGGCGAAATGGTCATGGATGGTCTCTCCCCTTTTGTCCAGAACAAGCCCTCTGCCGCCGATGCCCATGGTGAGGTAACCCTTGGCTTTGGGAAGATACCAGGCATACCCGGGAAGGTGGTTGTCAAAGAACCACAAATGGCAGTTCTTCTCGAAAAAACGGGTCTGGTACTCTTTTTCCATGGTAACGACCAGGTGCTTTTTTAACCTTGGTGTGGATGCCCGGAATAATTGCCGGTAAACCGGGCAGTTGGTACCCCCGGCGCCGACAAGATAACCAATGGAAAACCGGCCGTCAATGAGGTACCGGCCGTTTTTCACCTTGATCCGGGAGACTTTGTGGCGGTAGAACGGGGCCTTGACCCCGGTGAGCAGCCAGTGGTCAAATTCCTGCCGCCGGATGGCGTACTGCCGGGTCTTCACCGGAAGAGAGATACCGTAAAGGTGGAAGTACATCCGGCTGAACCGGGTGATCTGCCCGGGGTAGTCCCGGAAAGCAACGCCCAGGTCGTCCATCACCTCGGGGGTGATCCAGCCGGCGCACAGCTTATCCCTTGGAAATTCTTCCCTGTCAAGAATAACCGTGTCAACCCCCAGGCGCATCAGTTCCCCGGCACACGCCGTGCCTGCAGGACCTGCACCCACAACTGCGGCATCAAAGCGTTTCATGCTTTTAAGAAACCCTGCACAGGGGCTGGCTGCTGCCGGTTTTTGTCATGACGATCTGCCACAGCTGGAGTGTCCTCGCCCTGAAGGCAGCTGCACAGGAGAGCAGGTAAAAGGTCCACATCCTGTAGAACTTTTCGCTGTATCCGGCCTTGAGATCGGGCCAGGCCTCTATGAAATTGTCATGCCAGGCCATCAGCGTTCTGTCGTAGTCCCGGCCGAAGTTGTGCCAGTCCTCCATGACAAACAGTCCTTCCATGGCTTTGCCGATCTGGGCGATGGAGGGGACCTTGCCGTTGGGGAAGACATACCGGTTCACCCACCGGTTGGAGACCGTGGTGGTGCGATTGCCGCCGATGGTGTGGATCAGGGCGATGCCGTCCTCTTTCAGGGTTCTGTTCACCACCTCCATATATGTGCGGTGATTCTTGGGACCCACATGTTCCAGCATGCCGATGGAGATCACCCGGTCATACCGGCCCTTAGCGTTGCGGTAGTCCTCCTGCAGCAGCTCCACGGGCAGCCCCCTGGTCAGTTCTCTTCCAAGCCTGACCTGCTCTTTGGAGATGTTGTACCCGGTGACCCTGGCCCCGTAGTTTTCAGCGGCAAATTTACCAAAGGCGCCGTATCCGCATCCCAGATCGAGCACGGTCATGCCCGGCTGGAGATTGAGTTTTCTGCACACCAGGTCCAGCTTGGCCTCCTGGGCCTGGTCCAGGGTCTCTGCCCTCCGCCAGTAGCCGCAGGTGTAAAGCATCCGTCTGTCCAGCATATGCCTGAACAGGTCGTTGCCGATGTCATAGTGTTTCAGTCCCACCTGAACGGACCGTTTCCGGGTCTGCCGGTTGACAAGTTTTGCCGAGACAAAATCAAGGAGAAAGGATGCATTTTTCTTCAGGCAGCTTTCAAGGTCTGCCGTGAGAATACGCTCGATGAACTGATCCAGGGCAGACGCAGACCACCACCTTTCCATGTAGGTCTCCCCCAGGCCGAGTTCTGCCTCTGCCAGTACCCGGTTGTAAAAATTGCTGTTGTACACCTGTATGTCCCAGGCATTGGATCCGTTGATGGTTATGCCGGCCGTGTTGAGAAGTTTTTCTACGGTTCTTCGGGTGTTCTTGTTTAACATGGCAAATCTCCGCTGTACGTTAAGTTCACCGTTTGGGTGGTGCCTGTACCAACTGTGATGGTTCTGTGACGGGGAAGCAACCCCTCAATTAAATATAAATAGTCCGGCCTCTGTTTGTCAACCCTGGCAGGAAATCTGATTAATGGTCAGTGCCGTTTCTGAGGGGCTTGGTCATAACATCGGCCACTTCTCACATTTGGTGACCCCACCCCATGGAAACTATATTTTGATTGACAAAGAGGAAACACCTGTCCTATTGTGACGGAGAGCCTTGGCAGCTCTTTTATTTATCTTTTAACCAAGGTCTTTTCAGCAGATTATGATCCTCAAGAATTTAAAGATTAAAAACAAGATCCTTGTATCGTTTCTGCTGGTTTCCCTTCCCCTTATACTGGCAGTGGGCACACTGGTCTATTTCCAGGTGAAGCAGGTGCTGGAAAATAGAATCGAGCGGGAGCTGAAAAATACCACCGACTCCCTGGTCACCATGATCAAAACCTCGGCCGACGTCTCCATCCGCAACCGGCTGCGGGCAATCGCAGAAAAAAACATGGAGCTTGCCCAGCACTACTACAACAAACACAGGTCAGGCCTTATCACCAGGTCCCGGGCCATGGCGATCATCAGAGAGTCGTTTCTCTGCCAGGGCATCGGCATGAGCGGGTACATCTACTGCATTGACAGCAGCGGGAGAGTCGTTGTTCATCCCAAAGAAGGGGTTGAGGGGAGGGATGTTTCAGGGTTTGGTTTTGCCAAAGAGCAGATGGCCATGAAGGACGGCTACCTTGAATACTTCTGGAAAAACCCCGGTGAAAAAGAAGAGCGGGCCAAGGCCCTTTACATGACCTATTATAAGCCCCTGGACTGGATCATATCTGCATCGTCTTACAAGGAGGAGTTCAAGGATCTCATCGATATCGATGATTTCAGAGACAGCGTTCTCTCCTACCGGTTCGGAAAAAGCGGATATGCCTATATGATAGACAAAAACGGCAATCTTCTTGTCCATCCCAAGCTGCCGAAAAGCAATGTCTTTGAGATGGCGGATTTTCCAGTGGATTTTGGAAAGGAGATTATCAAAGAAAAACAGGGGAAACTCACCTATTTCTGGAAAAATCCCGGTGAAAAAAAGGCAAGGGAAAAGATTGTTTTTTTTGACTATCTGCCGGAATATGAGTGGTTTGTGGTGTCTTCGGGATATGTAGAAGAGGTGTTCCAGCCCCTTGAAACCCTCCGGACTGTGTTCGTTGCCGCGATCATCAGTCTGTTTTTTCTCTCCGGTGTGGCAAGCTTTTTTGTCAGCGGCTCCATCACCCGGCCCCTGGAACGGTTTATTGCCCGGTTGAGAACCGATTCCCCCGGGGGTGACTCCCTCCGCATGGACTACAGCCAGGCCGACGAGCTCGGAGACCTTGCCCGCTGCTTCAATGCGTTCATGGATCGCCTGGACAGTTATCACGACCAAATCCGCCGGGAAATCAGCGATCACCTGGCCACCAGGAATGCCCTTGAAAAAAGTGAACTCAAGTTCAAGGCCCTGTTTCACAATTCGGTACAGTTCTCTGCCATCCTGTCCTCAACAGGGGAGGTTCGGGAAATCAACCAGACCGCCCTTGACTTCAGCAACTGTAAGGAGTTGGATGTGATGGACTGTTTTTTCTGGGATATGGTCATCTGGACCCATGATAAAGACCTCCAGGAAAAACTCAAAGCCGCTGTCCGTTCGGCAGCAGGCGGAGAGACAATCCGTTACGAAACCACAAACCTGTCAGGGAACAACGAGATCCGTGCCATCGATTTTTCCATAAAACCGGTGAAGGATTATCAGGACACCATCCGGTTTCTAATTGCCGAAGGAAGAGATATCACTGAACTCAGACAGGCGGACCAGGAGAGAAGCAACCTTGAGAAAAAGCTTCTCCAGGCCCAGAAGATGGAAGCCATAGGAACCCTGGCCGCAGGAGTGGCCCACGATTTCAACAATATCCTTTCGGGAATTTTCGGATTTTCACAGCTTGCAAAAAATCACCTGGGCAGGCCGGAAAAGGCCATGGGCGATATTGACCAGGTCCTGCAATGCGCAGAGCGGGCCACCCAGCTGGTCCAGCAGATTCTTGCCTTCAGCCGGAAGAACGACCAGGAAAAAAAGCCCCTGCAGATCGGTTTTGTGGTCAAGGAGGCTCTCAAACTGATCCGGTCTTCTTTTCCCGCCACCATCACCATCCAGCATAACATCCGGTCCGAGGCAGCGGTGCTTGCCGATCCCACCCAGATCCACCAGGTGATCATGAACCTCTGCACCAATGCATACCATGCCATGATGAAGAAAGGAGGGGTTTTGGAGGTCAAGCTGGAAGATGTTTCTGTCCTGGAAAACCAGACGGTACCCGGGCTGAGCCTGCTGTCCGGCAACTACCTCAAGCTTGAGGTAAAAGATTCCGGTCATGGCATGGACGCTGCCACCCGGGAAAAGATATTTGATCCCTATTTTACGACAAAAGAGAAAGACAAGGGGACAGGTCTCGGCCTGGCCACGGTGTTCGGCATCGTTAATGAGCATGACGGTCACATCAAAGTTT
The DNA here is from genome assembly GCA_046496975.1 of Desulfobacteraceae bacterium. GTDB lineage: Bacteria > Desulfobacterota > Desulfobacteria > Desulfobacterales > Desulfobacteraceae > DATFJZ01. Next base: position 7,436 of record JAWOGI010000150.1, read on the forward strand.
ACAGCGAACAGGGCAGGGGCACGGTTGTTCAGATATTTTTTCCCACTGCGGCAGCAGTGAAAAAGCGTGTCAAATCGGCTGAACAGGAACAGACTGCAACAGGGGCAGGGGAGCGCATCATGGTGGTGGATGATGACCAGGGGATCAGGTCTTCCACCAGGGCGATGCTGGAAGACCTGGGCTTCAGGGTGACAACCCATGGGGACGGTGCCAGCGCCTTTGATGAATTTGAAAAGACTCCTTTTGGTTTTGATCTGATTCTGACGGACATGACCATGCCGAAGATGACCGGGGATGAACTGGCAAAAAAGATCCTTGCATTGAACAACGGCCAGAAGATTATTCTCAGTACCGGTTACAGCGACCGGATAGACCGTGAAAAGGCCCTCGCATCGGGTATCTGCGCCTATCTTGAAAAGCCCGTTGTCTCGGGGATCCTTGCCGAAACCATCCGAATGGTACTGGACGGCAAAGAAGTCTCAAACGGCAGGGCAGTCCAGCCCATTAACCAAGCCCATTAGTGCCGGCCTGATACCACCCGCCCGAAACAAATCATATCCCAAAACAAAAACTCCGACCCTCTTGGTCCTTATGACCATTCCCCCATTATTTAACCTTGTATTTAAATTTTCATTTGATATATACAGGGAGCTTTTAATCTGAACATGGGCTTAAAGGGAAATGGAAATTTGTTAAAACGATTCGGAGATCACTATGCAAGGAAGAGAATCATGGGACTGGGATACAGAAGTAAAAGGGATTCCTGTACACGAATGGAAGCAGCGGTTTAACTGGGTTGAAGAGCCCCGGATCAGTCCGGATGGCGAGTGCATTGCAAGCATTGTCAAT
>JAWOGI010000173.1:0-6602 GCA_046496975.1 Desulfobacteraceae bacterium
TACTGAAAGAAAACAGCTGCCCCTACAGGGAAGACCAGATCAAAAAAAGCCTGGCACTTTTCAAGGACCACGGGGTGAGGTGCAGCTTGAACCTTATCTTCGGCCTGCCCGGCGAGACCTTTGAGACCATTGACCACACCATCGCCGGTTTAAAAGAAGCCGCCGCCTCCCCTCTTTTCAAGCTGGAATACACCGCCGGCGCCAGGGTGTACAACCGCACCCCCCTGTGCCGGTTCGTGGAAAAGGGCAACAGCGAGAATTTTCTTTATGGCGAAAAATCAGACGGCTACCTCTCCCCGCTCTTTTTTTCCTCCCCTGTTTCCCCCCTTGAGATCAACCGGTACATTGAAGAGCAGCTGGGGGGTATCATCGATTTTAAACCGCCGGAAACCAAAAAACAGAGAAGGGTGGCCAGGATCGGCACCGATGCAGGCCGGGGGCTCCATGAAAAGAGCTGTGCAGGCTTCTGTTCAGCAGAGATGGAGGTCAAGGAGGCGATCTTTGACTACCTTTTCCGAAAATTCACCGAATCAAGTGACAACAGCCTGGCAGAAAAAATCGCACAAAACTTTCTCACCGCCATTGAAGAAGGGGACAAAGACGGCCGATACGCCCACCGCAGGCCCATGCTCAGCTACTTCCTCTCTCTGCTGGTACCCCAAAAAGCCCGTGAAAGAAATGAAGGAAACCCGTGACACCTGCCGGCATAGGGGATCCGGAAAAAAATAGGATTCGCATATTGTGCAAAAATATTTTTTCAAAAAATCCCCGGGTTTTACGGTTGAATGATGAACCCAACAACAGTATTGAATAAGGATTAGACCATGGATATAAAATCAGAATCACTGAAAAACATTGCAGTGATCGGAGCTGGAAGCTGGGGCACCGCCCTGGCGGATCTTCTGGCAAACAAGGGCTATCATGTGGATCTCTGGGCATATGAAGCGGAGGTCAAACAGGAGATCCTCGAGAAACGGGAAAACTCCCTTTTTCTGCCGGACGTCAAGCTGTCGGACAACATCACCCCGTTCAACGACTTGAAAACCGTTGTCGAGACCAACACGGTTTTCCTGATTGTTGTGCCTTCCCATATCATGCGGGCCGTCTGCACCCAAATGGCCCGCTACATCCCCGAAGATGCCATTGTCATCACCGCATCCAAGGGAATTGAAGAGAAGACCCACCTGACCATGTTCGGTGTGATCAAGGAGTCGATCCCCCGGCTCAAGGAAGAGAACCTTGTTGTGCTCTCAGGGCCGAGCTTTGCAAAAGAAGTGGCGGCAAGGATACCCACTGCCATCACCATTGCCTCGAAAAACATTGAAACGGCAACCCTTCTGCAGCACGTCTTTGCAACGGACTACTTCAGGGTCTACGTGAACAACGATCCCATCGGCCTGGAGCTTGGCGGGGCGGTGAAAAACGTCATTGCCATTGCAGCGGGGTTTGTCGACGGCATGGGACTGGGGCTCAACACCCGGGCCGCGGTGATCACCAGGGGACTTGCCGAGATACGGCGCATCGGCATGCAGCTCAATGCCAACCCCCACACCTTTTCAGGACTTTCCGGTGTGGGGGATCTGATTCTCACCTGCACCGGGGATTTGAGCCGCAACTATACCGTGGGAAAACAGCTGGGCCAGGGCATGACCCTGAAAGAGATACAGGGAAACAGAAGAAGCGTGGCAGAAGGGGTGAGAAACACGAAATCGGTGTACAACCTCGGTAAAAAGCTGGGCATTGAACTGCCCATTATCAATGAGGTGTACAAGGCCCTGTACGAAGGCAAAAAACCGGCAGACAGCATCAAAATGCTCATGACAAGACCCCTTTGCAACGAGATCAGCGAACTGGAATAGGCCTTCCATGGAATTTTTCGACGCCCACTGCCACCTCCAGGACAAACGGGTGCTTGCCGATATTGATGCGATTGTTCACCAATGGCATCATATCGGGGGACGCTGGCTGGCCTGCTGCGGAACCTGCCACAACGACTGGGAGGCGGTTGCCGCCCTGTCGGACCGCTACTGCCATGTGATCCCCAGTTTCGGCATCCACCCCTGGTTTGCCGGCACAGCCACCACAGGCTGGGCAGAAAAGCTTGAGAACCGCCTGGACAGCCGGCAATCGGGGGTGGGGGAGATCGGCCTGGACCTTAAAGCGGACAACTTGGATCTGCAGACCCTACTGTTCAAAAAGCAGCTGGAGATGGCAAAAGAGAAGGGCCTGCCCGTTTCCATCCATGTCCGGAAGGCGTGGGACCCGTTTATCCACATCTTAAAGCGGACGGGAAAACTCCCCGCAGGAGGGCTGATCCACTCCTATTCCGGCTCTGCCGACATGATCCCCCTGTTTGAACGCCACGGGCTCTTCATCTCGTTTTCAGGCGCCATTACCAACCCCGGCAACAAAAAAGCCGCCAGGGCTATTCAGGCCGTCTCCCTGGACCGGATTCTCATGGAAACCGACACCCCTGACATACTTCCCAGGATCCACGGTCTTTCCAACAGCTCTGTCAACAAGCCGGAAAACCTCTTTTACATTGCCCGGTCAGCGGCTGCCACCCGTGGCATATCAACGGAGCGACTGGCCCGATTGACATACGGCAACGCAGAAAAACTGTTTCATCCTGTCATGCCCGCCCCGGCTTAAAAAATAAAAATTTACTGTTGTTATCTCCTGCCACACCTGCTAAATATCTGGGTTTTAATTTTTCATTCACCATTTAATAGAGGAAAGAAAAGAATGGACAACACTGTTCCTGTCTATAAAGAGCTTGCCGAAAGGCTGCGGGGCATCAGAAACGCCACTGAATTCCATGTGCACAATTTTTCCTTTGTGAAAAAAGAGGCTTTACAACAAAACGGCAACCTTCATTGACGTGCTGGCCTGAAGAGTTTGACCGCCTTGATCACAACACCATTTTCAATTCATGAGGAACGCTTTTTTTATGGAAAAACGCCACTTTAACACCTATGACGATTTTATCAGCGGCTTTGCCGTTGACAAGCCGGAAAATTACAATTTTGCCTTTGATTTTCTCGATGCAAAGGCAGAACAGGCCCCTGACACCCTGGCCATGATCCATGTGGACGACAATGACACGGCGGTGAGGTACGATCTGAACTTTTTCGCCCGGGAATCCTCCCGCCTTGCCAATGCACTGGCATCAAAGGGGATCCAAAAGGGAGACCGGGTCATGGTGCTGCTGTTCCGGCGGGTTGAATTCTGGGTTTCCATGCTTGCCCTGCAGAAAATCGGGGCCGTTGCCATCCCCTCCCCTTTTCTTCTCACATCCAAGGACATCCAATACCGGGTCAATTTCGCCGATGTCAAGGGGATCATGGCCGAACACACCCTGACAGCCAACATCGACACCATCAGGGATGAATGCCCCGGCCTTTCCCTGTTCGTCGAGGTGGGCGCTGAAAAGGCATCAAAGGGGTGGGACCACTACACCACGCTTTTAACGGATGCTTCCAGCAGTTTTCCCAGGACAGAACAGACCCCATGCGGCAGCGACCCTCTGCTGATTTTTTTCTCATCCGGCACCACCGGCGCTCCCAAGATGGTGGAGCATACCCATGAATACCCCCTGGGCCACATGATCACGGGGCTCTACTGGCACAACCTCGAGCCCGGAGACATACAGCTCACCCTGGCGGATACCGGCTGGGGCAAGGCTCTGTGGGGCAAGTTTTACGGCCAGCTCATGGCAGGGGCGGCGATTTTTGTCTATGACTTCAGGGGAAAGTTCACCCCGGCCAAGCTCCTCGAGATCATGTCAACGCACCGGATCACCACCTTTTGTGCGCCCCCCACGGTGTACCGGTTTCTCATCCAGGAGAAGCTCTTTCAATACGACCTTTCAAGCCTTAAACACTGCACAACAGCCGGTGAGCTGTTGAACGAAAGTGTCTACAACGTGTGGAAAGAAATGACCGGTCTTCCCATCCATGAAGGGTATGGGCAGACAGAAACCACCCTCCAGGTGGCCACCTTTCCCTTTATGGAGCCCAAACCCGGCTCCATCGGCAAACCGGTTCCCGGGCTGAGCCTGAAACTCCTTGACAAGGAGAACCGGCCCTGTCCTCCCGGGGCGGAAGGCGAGATCTGCATCGACCTGAACCGTTCAAAGCCCCTGGGCCTGTTTACCGGGTATCTGTCAGAGCCCTTGAAGACGGCAACAGCCTTCCAGGACAACTACTACCACACCGGAGACAAGGCGTGGATGGATGAAGACGGATACCTCTGGTTCCTGGGCCGTGTGGACGACCTCATCAAGAGCTCGGGCTACCGCATCGGCCCCTTTGAAGTTGAAAGCGCCCTTGTGGCCCATGACGCAGTCCTTGAAGCCGCCGTCACAGGGGTGCCCGACGAGGTGAGAGGCCAGGCGGTAAAGGCCACCGTGGTCCTCAATGACCCCTTCTCCCCAGGTGAAGAGCTGACACGGGAACTTCAAAACCATGTGAAGAAAATCACGGCACCTTACAAATACCCGAGAATCATCGAATATGTTCAAGAGCTGCCCAAAACCATTTCCGGAAAGATAAAACGGGCCGACATAAGAAAAAAAGACATCGGGTGATCACCTTGAGGCTGCAGCAGCCGTCGGGCTTTCAACTTCAGAACCTCCAGGGAGGGGGGAGTTCAGATCACCGGCTGCCGCCGGCGCAGGATAACCGGAAGGCGACGCCCCCCGGACAAGTGCTGATCCGGGGGGTGGGGAGAGGGAAGGTATCAGGGAATGGCTATCTTTCTTTTGTCAGGATCTGCATGCTCCCGGTAATAGATGGCAATGTGCCCGATAAGGCCTGCCAGGTGTGATCTGCTGGCTTCGGCTATCTCCAGGGCAAGGGCGTTCTTTACACTCTTTTCCTTGTAATCCACAAATTTCAACTTGATCAGCTCACTGGCATCGAGCCCGCTGTTCACCTCATTCACCAGGGCATCGGTGAGCCCCTTCTGCCCCACAAAAGCCGAGGGTTTCAGGTTGTGGGCAAGACCCCTTAAATACTTTCTCTGTGACCCTTTTAATTCTTTCACGCTTTATCCTTTAACTGATCTCTTGCTTTTTTAAATCCGCCGGTCCTGTTTTCAAACCAGGCCCGGAAGCCGTTAGAATGCGATAATAACCATAACAACGAAAAGGAAAAAATCAAAGAAATTTTATGAAAAAGCAGAAATTGAAATGGGCGGCCATGGGGATATTGACTTGATTTCCACACCAAATCCATGTACATTTACCGCTTTCAACCAAATGGAAAATCCGGCGGGTCCATGGTGTGACCACGCCCTGGAAATGATACAAAAGGACTGTATTTTATGAAGTTGTTTGACAGCCACTGCCACATTGATGATCCCTGTTTTGATGAAGATTTTGATGACGTCCTTGAGAGGGCAGAGAACGCCGGCGTGGATGCCATGATGATTGCAGGGGTCACCATGGAAACCAATAAAAAAGCCGTCGGTCTGGCGGAAAAACACCCCGCTGTGTTTGCTGCCGTTGGCATCCATCCCCATGACGTAAAACGGTGTTCCAGGGAAATGCTCCAGGAGGCCAGGCAGCTTGCCTCATCTTCCCGTGTCAAGGCCTGGGGGGAAATCGGCCTCGATTTCAACCGGATGTTCTCTCCTGCCCCGATCCAGGAACACTGGCTCTACGAACAGATGGCTGCGGCCGACGACCTGGCCCTTCCCATCATTTTCCATGAACGGGATTCCAATGGCCGGTTCCTTGAAATGGTCCGGGATTTCAAGTTTAAAAGCCGCCAGGGGGTTGTACACTGTTTCAGCGGATCAAAAGAAGAGATGTTCGCATACCTTGACCTTGGCTATTACATCGGCATCACCGGAATTCTTACCATCAAACAACGGGGGGCGATGCTGCGGGAACTGGCTGCCATGATCCCCCTGGACCGCATGGTTATTGAAACCGATGCGCCCTATCTCACCCCGGCTCCCCAGAAAAACAAAACCAGACGAAACGAACCTGCCTTTGTCAAATCAGTCATGACCACACTGGCCGGGACCAGGGAACAGAACATTGACCTCCTTGCAGAACAGATCTGGCAAAACACCTGCCAGCTCTACAACATTACTGTTTGACCCTGCCTGCCCCCCATGCATTTTTCAAAGGCAAATATTGCATTTTCAATATTTTATCTTGACAAAACAGGCCGGTCTTAAATATTAATGTGTACGATAAATGAAAACAGAATAGGAGAGGTTGTAATATCAATAGAGAACAGTGTTAAAACCAAATTGGAGAAAGACAATGCAACGATCAGTTATTTTCGCGTTTTGTTTTGCAGTTATTTTTATCTCGGGAAATGCCTTTACTTCTGAAACCGAATCCCCTGACACGATCAACCTGCCCACGGGAACCATGCTCCTCACCGCCCCATCAACCCACCAGGCAAAGAGAACGCCTGTTCCTTTCTCCCATTCCCTTCATTTCAGCCAGCCCTGCAGCGCCTGCCACCATGAGTGGGAAGGCCTTTCCCAGGTTAAGGGGTGCGACACATCCGGATGTCATGATCAATTCTGGCCTGTTCCTCCCGAAGAAGACGAGGTAAACCAGGAAAGAACGATCTCCATGA
>JAWOGI010000088.1:0-16555 GCA_046496975.1 Desulfobacteraceae bacterium
TCGTGTATGATGCCCTTAAAAAGGCTGTCCGTTCCGATAACAACAAGGCAGTCTCTCAAAAAGAGCTGCTTGCAGCGGTTAAAAATGCCTTGAACAGGGTTATGCCGGGAAAATACATTGACGAGGTGAGATTTACAGACTTTAAAACTGGATAGGAGGTGTCGTTTGTATGTCAACTATACCAGGACAGAATATTGTAATCCAGCAGTCGGGGGCTGTCCATGAAGCCACCCACCATATCAGGCCCAATCAGCCGCTTCCTGAACAGCTTGCAGGCCTGCAGGCTTTGAGGGAATCTGCCGCAAAGAGCAGCGTTCAGGAATCGGAAAAGGCTGAGAAATTAAAGGAGAGGAAAGAAACAAAAAGTGACAGAAGGGAAAGAAAGAGGCGGGAAAAAGAGAAAAAAAGACTGAAAAGGAAACAGGCCGATGGATCAACCGGTAGCCTGCTCAACACAATTGCATGATTAAATTTTTCTCCACAGAATTCTGGGTCTGTACCCAGCTTGTGATCGACCTGATTTTTGTGGTGATTCTTTTTGGTATGGTCAAGCGGGTCAACAGGGAAAAAAAAGAGCGGACAGACCCCTCACCCCCACCGGGAAACGAGAGCAAGAGTGCTGACCAGGCGGGAAAGACAGCCCGGGATATCATTGAAATGCTGGAACCCCTTGTGGTTGAAGCGGACTCTGCGGCAAAAAGTTTTGACAAACAGATCAGGGAGAAAAAGAAACTCATCAACGGCGTCAACGATGCCCTGGATACCCGCATCATCAGCATAAACCTTCTTCTTTCCAGGGCAGAGTCCCTGTACAGGGCCCAGAAAGAACCGGCCGGCCAGGATGTTGCCGGGTTATGGAGTCCTTCTGGCAATCACCGTTCCACCACTGGTTTTGCCGGTAACCGTGGCGGTTCGGGGGACAACGAAGATGTTTTTGATCAGCAGCAGCGGATCATAGACCTTCATACCCAGGGATTCGGCATGGAAGCCATTGCATCAAAACTGGCCATGCCCAAGGGAGAGGTGCAGCTGGTTGTCAACCTCAAGCAGAAATTTATTAAAATGGAGAACCAGGGGTGATAAGGCCGGCGGGAGCGTCCCTGACTGAAATAAATGTCAGGAGGGACGATAATGGCAGAACAGCCCTTGCCGGGCTGAAAAAGAATCAGATCGTCGAGGCAAAGGTGCTGAATGTCATTTCCCCTGGAAAGGCCGAACTGCTCATTGCCGGGAAGAAACTTTTGGCTGACGTTTCGGTGGATCTTACCAGGGGGGAAACAATACAGCTCAAGGTCTCAGCCGGCAGCAGCCTCCAGGTGTTAAAGCTGGTTTCCGGTTCTTCTCTCTCTTCCTCCTCCTCCTCCATCTCCTCCCTGGCCGGCGCCTTGCCCAAAGATAACCCGTTTTTTTCTCTGCACAACCTTGCAGAGACCCTCCTTGCCCTGAAAGAGGGCGGCGAAAAGAGCCCTGGTAGCCTTAAACTTCCGGTATCTGAAAAATCCTTCAATGACATCCTTCTGCCTGGAAGAGAAATCAATGCAGAGGAGGTAACCCGCCTTAAAGATCTTCTCCTATCCACGGCATTGACATCAAACCGCCCTGACAGGGATTTTGTTCCCCGTCTTCTGGATCGAAGCGGGCTGTTGCAGGAAAAAAAGCTGGCGCTGCTTGCCGGAAATCAGAGCCTGCCCGCTGGAAAAGAGTGGGCGGAAACCTTTGTTGATCAGGACCTCAAGGCCATGGCACTGCGCCTTGCCTCTGCCTTTTCGGCAAAGGATCCTGGTGTGATGCAGCCGTTGAGGGAGTTTGCCGAATCCATGGAAAAGTTTCAGCTTCTCAACCATCACACCTCGGATTCCGGCCGGTACCTGATCCCTTTCCCTGTTTTTGCCGACAATGCCCTGGGGGCTGGCCAGCTTTTTCTTGATCTGGGAAAAGAAAAAGAAAAGCAAAACAAAAAAGAGAACCGGTTGGTGAAACTTTCTCTTCTATTGAACATGTCCCGCATCGGTCCGGTAAGGATGGACTGTTCTGTGCTGAAAAAGGAGATTTCAGGAATTGTCAAGGTTTCCACCGAAGCCGTTGCCCTGTTGGTAAAATCCATGATTCCCCGGCTTGAAAAACAGCTCCACCACCATGGGTTTCAGCTGACCCGCATGGAGTGCCGGGTCTCTCCCGAAGAAGAGCTTTCGGAAACCGCTCTGCTTGACGCCGTTGTCAAAGAGATCCAGGGAGATGACCAGCAGGGGGTTAACATTGTCATATAAACAAAGTATTCATGAAAATGTTTACAAAAAAGAGTAATTACCTTCAGATTTTCATCGGAGCAGCGGCTCTCTGCATCGGCACCCTGGTTTACCTGGCCAGCCGATCCCCGGACGACACCTATTTTGTCAGCCAGCTTCCCCCGGTTTTTTCCCTCCACGGCAGATGGCCGGACTTGTTTGGCCCGGCCCACAAAAGCCTGGCATCTTTTCTGCATGTGTTCTCTTTCACCATGATCACAGCGGGCATTGCCGCTGAATCAAAAACAGGGCTTTTTGCGGTAAGCCTCGGCTGGGTCGTTGTCAACCTGGGGTTTGAGCTGGGTCAATATTTTGACGACCGTGTTGTCAAATACATCCCGGCCTGGTTTGAACGCTACCCCCTGCTGGAAACCGTGGATGATTATTTTATCGCAGGCTGCTTTGATGGATGGGACATTGCGGCAATTTTTGCCGGTGCAGCTGCGGCATACTTTGTGGGAACAGTTCTGGAACATTAAGGTTTGTTCATTTTTTCCGGAACAACACGACTTTCATATAAAAAAAATTATAACTTAGGAAAAACAAGGACAGGTAAAATGAGCAAAACAAGTTTTAAAACGGCAATCAGGTGTTGCGCTGTTTTTTTTGCAGTGGTAATGGGACTGGCAACAATCGTGGCAACCAGCGGTGACAGCGGGGACTCAACCGCTGACCCGGCCGCAGAAACAGATACCGAAACCGGCGTGGCCATTGATATGCCGAGGGATGGGACGGCTTCCGTTGAAGGAGATACCCTGTCGTTTATCAGCAAGCTGTCAAGCCCCACTGACGGAGAACCCTACACCTATTCCTGGGTTTCCGATCAAGACGGGGAGCTTGGCACCACGGCCAATGTTACGTCAAATGCCCTTTCTGCCGGTGACCATGAGATTGTCCTCACCGTGACCGACGGCGACGGCAATACCGTCGGATCAGATGCCATTGCCATTACCGTCGGGGAAGGTGATTCGGCTGATCCCACCTCTGAAAACACCTCACCCAATGTGGACATCACCTCGCCTTCCACTGTCATGTCGTTTAACCTGGGCGAGACCATCACTTTTGAAGGGGCCGGTACGGACACAGAAGACGGAGACCTTACCGGGGATGCACTTGTCTGGAGTTCCAATGTTGACGGAGGACTTGGAACAGGGGCATCCATTGCGGTTGACAGCTTTTCCGAAGGGGAGCACACCATAACCCTGACGGCAACGGACAGCCAGGGCAGTTCAGTCAATGCGTTTATCATTATCACGGTGGGATCTTCTTCCAATGCCCCTGCCGTAAATATCTCAAGTCCGGCTGCAAGCCCCGACGGCACATACGATGTGAACGCCGGGGATACCATCAATTTTACCGGCAGTGCAACAGATTATGACGGTTCTGTGATCAGCGGTGAAAGCCTTGAATGGATCTCATCCAAGGACGGTACCATCGGAACGGGCAGCGAGCTTCCCATTAACACCCGTTATGTGGATGAAACCGGGACCCTCTTAAAAGAGGGGGAGCACACCATCTATCTGAGGGCTGCAGGCAGCGCCGGCACAGGCCAGACCTCCATCACCATCACAGTTGCCAACACCAGGCCGGCTGCAGAAATTTTAAATCCTCCGGAAACCTGCCCGGACACCAACACCCTGTGCAAGACCTTTGCCAGTGGCGAGCGGATCGATTTTCAGGGAAGTGCCGCAGATACCGAAGATGGTGACCTTTCAGGCTCCAGCCTGGAATGGCGCTCCCACATCGACGGTCTATTGGGGACCGGCCAGAGCCTATTCATCAATACAGGCAATGTCCAGGAACTTAACAATACAGCCATGAGCAACGGGGAGCATATCATCACCCTGGAGGCAACGGATCAATGGGGAGCCTCGGGAACCGATTCCGTGATCATCAACATCGGTGTCAACACCCCGCCTGTGCCCACAATCACAGAGCCGTCCGGGGATTATACCAGTCCCACCGCCACGGGGTTTATCACCTTTTATGGAAAAGGGGAGGACGCCGAAGACGGCTCTCTGACCAGTGACGATCTTGAATGGTACCGCTCCGATCAGGAGGAGAAAATAACACCGGAAGAGACCCCCGGTTCCGGGGTTCTATCTTCTTCTGTCCGGCTTGACATCTCCTCTTTTGCCCCCGGTACCCACACCATTTCACTGGCTGCCACGGACAGCAGCGGAGAGAAAGCCATGGCCTCCCGAAGCCTCACCGTTCCAGAGTAAAGGGATTTCTGTCCCCAAAACTTATGACTGACGAGAAGGATTTTAGTATGAAGAACAATAGCAGCGCATGGAAAATGTTTTTTCTTGGGGCCCTTGTATCTGTCTGTCTCATACCAACAGTGGTTTTGGCTGCCGCTCCGGTTGTTGACATCTCTATGCCCGTTGCCACCGACGGCAGTTTCACAGCAGATGCAGGGGACAGCATCACTTTTTCAGGCAGTGCCGCTGATGATGTTGACGGGGACGATATCGTTTCCTACCGGTGGAGCTCCAACAAAGACGGTGTGTTGTCAGAGGAAAAGAGTTTTACCCTCTCCTCCCTGTCAGAAGGGGAGCATACCATCACCCTGCTCGCCACCGATGCCGGCAATGAAGACGGGTTTGCCTCTGTCACCGTCACCATCATCCGGATAAAGCCAACGGTTTCCATCACAGCCCCTGAGGTGAATTCCCAATACGATTATCACGATCCCCTCCAGACGTCAGGGGGCAGTGATGTTGCCTTCACCTGCGATGCGTCTGATGAACAGGATGACGCGTCTGGCCCCGATGACGGAGATATTAACCTCTCCTGGTCGTCGAGCATTGACAATGCCTTTGGGACGGCCCGTGACGACGGCGCCGGAGCAGCGGTAACGCCGGTGACCCTTTCAAGCGGAACCCACACCATCACTGTGACGGCAACGGACAGTGACGGCAACACAAGTACCGACTCCATCACCATCACCATCAACAGCATCCCTCCGGAAGATGTGGCCATTCTCTTTCCGTCGGAGGGTGACAGCTTTGGCTATGGCGAGCTGATCACGTTTCAGGGAAGCGCGGTCGCGCCTGAAGAGGGCAGCTTGAAAGGGGATTCCCTTGTCTGGACATCAAGCCAGGGAGATGCCATGGGAACAGGAGAGACCCTTGCCGTTGACACCTTTTCCAGCGGCACCCATGTGGTCACCCTCACGGCAACGGACAGCAAGGGGCTGAGCACTTCTGCCACGGTTACCATTACCGTTGGCAATGCGCCGCCCACAGCAGAGATCACAGCTCCCGAGGACGGCTCTCTTTATGATTACAGACAGGATATCATCTTTAGTGGAACGGGCAGTGATCCCGAGGATGGCGCCCTCTCGGGCAGTTCCCTGGTCTGGACACGAACAACCCTGGGAACCACGGTGGAGATTGGCACCGGTCCCACGGTTTCAGTCAACGACTTTCCCAGCGGCACCCATGTGGTAACCCTTACCGTTACCGATCAGGACGAAGAAGATCCGGCAAGTGATGACACCTCGATTACCATCACCGTTGGCAATGCTTCCCCCGCCACCACCATCACTGCACCTGCTGACGGCAGTTCCCACGCCTTTGGCAGTTCCATTGCCCTGTCGGGGGAGGGGATAGACCCGGAAGACGGCTCGCTAACCGGTGATGCCCTCTCCTGGTCCTCTGACAAGGATGGTTTCCTCGGTACCGGCGCGTCCATTTCAAAAAGTGATCTTTCCGTGAACACCCATGTGATCACCCTGACGGCAACAGACAGCGAATCGGCCGCCACCACTGCTTCAATTACCATCAGCGTGGGAGATGAACCTCCGCCGGCTGAGAACCTTTCCATTGCGACCCCCCTGGACGGAGATCTCTTTTATCTGGATACCTATATCAATTTCCAGGGCAGTGCCACGGACAAGGAGGACGGGGAGTTGACGGGATCTTCTCTGGAGTGGACAACAGATCAGAAAGAGGAGACCATCGGCACAGGCACAAACTTTTCCGTCAAGGATCTCACCAAAGGGGAGCACCTCATCACCCTGACGGCAACGGACAGCAGCGGTGCTTCCGTTTCAACCTTTATTGTGATAGAGGTGCAAAACAGGCTGCCGGTGCCCGTTATAACAGCTCCGGAAGAGGGCTCCCAGTTTGATCAGGGAGAAGAGATACAGTTCAGGGCCGATGTGACAGATCCCGAGGACGGTCAAGTGACAGGCAGCTCGCTTGTGTGGCAGTCAGACATTGACGGCATGATCGGAACCGGCATCCATGCCGCAGACAAGCTCTCCGCAGGCATCCATACCATTACCCTTACTGCCAGGGATTCCAACGAAGGTGTCAAAGAGGAGAGCATCACTGTAACGGTGAATCCAACGGGCCAGGGAACCTCTTTGGCCCTTGAAAAACAGGCGTTGCTGATGCCCCTTGATGTCGAGGAGACCATCACCATCACCAATGGTGTTCCGCCTTACAGGGTGGAAACCGGTTTTCCCGACATTGTTGATGCCTCGGTTCAGGGCAGCACCCTGACCATCTCGCCCAACAAGACGGGAAACACATCTGTTATGGTTATCGATCACAATGAACATGAAATTTCCCTGTCCATTGAAGTGGTTCCGGAATCCGGGGAGTTTCCCGTTGCCAGCGCGGGCGAAGAGCTCTCTGTGCTGGAGTTTGAGACGGTCACCCTTGACGGCTCTGCCTCTCTGCCGGGGATTTACGGGGTGGATTCCTGGAGCTGGGAACAGACCGGCGGGAGCAGGGTGGTGCTCTCCAGCAGTTCAGAGGAAAAGGTGACCTTTGTGGCGCCTCCTGCCGATGATCCGGTAACCCTGACATTTCAGCTGACGGTTACGGATGGCAACGATTATGAGAGTTCAGACCAGGTTTCGGTGACGGTGTCTGACAACGGCATTGAACGGTACAATGATCTTACGTCAACCTTCAGGAGCGCCGATGGATCGAAGGATCTCGGCATCAACGTTGTGGGGGCGGGGGAACTTGTCCTGCTTCAGGCAAGTCATTCGGAGTTTATCGGTGACGACTACAACAGGCCTGAAAATATGATTTACGACCTCATCGATTTTAAAATCAAGGTGGACGATGCCGGGGATCGGGCAAATGTCATCATCTATCTGCCAGATCCCCTTGAACAGGACGTGGGTGTTTACAAGTACAGCGAAACAGAAGGGTGGTACGACGTTACCGGCAATGTCCGGTTTGATGAGGCACAAAGGGACAAGGTCTATCTTTCTCTGGAGGACGGAGGTCCCTATGATGACGACGGCATGGCCGACGGCATCATTTCCGATCCTTTGACCTTTGGCTCAGCACCCTCGGAAAGTTCCGATTCCGATGAAGATGCCGGTGGGGATTCCGGCGGGGGCGGCGGCGGCGGATGTTTTATCTCCATCATCAAGGGGTAGTTCTGACATGGTCGCTGAGCCTTCACGTGGGTGTTTTGACCCCATTCACTGTTTCGCCACGGTATTAATACAGAGCGGTGTGGTTCAATCCCGTCAGTCCATGGGGCACAATCCGTGTTGTGTTTTTATCGTTCTGCATTCAGGGAGGGAGTGGCAATGAAGGATAAAAAAACGAGCAAAGCAGTGGCTTTGGGGTATGAAGCCAAAAAGGCGGCAGCCCCAAAGGTGGTGGCCAAGGGAGAGGGGACTATTGCCCGCAGGATCATCGAAATTGCCGAAGAGCACGACATCCCTGTAAAGGACGATCCGGACCTCATTGAAGTGCTGTCAAAGCTGGATATTGACGAGGAGATCCCACCGGAAATCTATGTGGCCGTTGCCGAACTGCTGGCCTTTGTCTACTCGGTGAATTCAAAAAAAGAGCGGTAGCCGGCAACTCTGAACCGACTTTGTCCTGGGCGACAAAAAACAAGAGCTGCCGGCCGGTGACGGAACTTTTTTCCGGGCCGTTGTCAAAAAAACGGTGCCATGCGTTGGATATTCGGCAGTTGTGCCTGGGGATGGATATAATAGTTTCCCTGGTGCAGCTGTTTCCGGCGTGAATGGTAATCGTCCCAAATCCTTTCCAGAAAAGCCTGAGCGTTGATTTTTCCGGGGTCAGAGGTCACCCCGCAGCTTTCCTTTCCAGCCTTTCCCAAAGGACTCTGGCATCCATATTGCATTGAATGAATGCATAAAGGAAACATCAAAACACCTCGCACCACGTAATGGCCAGGATGGCTGTCCGCTGTCCCCATTGCGCAAAAAACCATCCCAAAAGAGGAGAGGATATGATTCTTGAGATGACAAGGCCGGTCCAGGGGGGCCTGAGGCAGGAGAGAAAACTCGAGGTGACCTCGAATCACCTTGCCAATGTGGATACTGCCGGATTTAAAAAAGATGTGGTCAGTTTTGACAGGCTCTTCAAGGCGGAGATGAACAGCGACTTGACCCAGGGGGACATCAAACGCACCGGCAACGTGCTGGATTTTGCCCTGGGGGACGAAGGGTTTTTCAAGATCGATACCCCCGCCGGTGTCCGGTATTCGAGAAACGGCAGTTTTACCCTGGACGCCAACGGTGTGCTGGTCAACCCGAACGGTGACCCGGTTCTGGGCCAGGCAGGGGGAATTACCATTGACGGTGAAAACGTCGAGGTGAACCGCCAGGGCCAGGTGTTTGTGGACGGGGAATTGATCGATACCCTGGATGTTGTCACCTTTGAAAATCTGGAGCTATTGGAAAAACAGGGCCACGGCAATTTTATCTACAGAGGAGAGGCTGAAGACGAGGTGGCGCCGGACAACGTTCTGGTAAAACAGAGGGCTCTTGAGGGGTCCAATGTGAAAACCGTGGACGAGATGGTCAAGATGATCGATCACAACAGGATGTACGAAGTGTTCCAGAGGATGGTGCGTACCTTTGACGAGGTGGACGGCAAAGCCATAAATGATGTGGGAAAACTGCAATAGTGATTTTTGGAGGTAAACGATGATCAGAGCGCTTTGGACGGCGGCAACGGGGATGAATGCCCAGCAGATGCAGACCGATGTTGTGGCCAATAACCTTGCCAACTCCAGCACAACCGGATTTAAAAAATCCAGGGCCAATTTTGAGGACCTCATGTATCAGACCATGCTGGTGGCAGGAGCCACAACCCCCGGCGGCGGCCAGGTTCCCACGGGGATCCAGGTGGGCATGGGGGTGAAGCCGGCAGGGGTGCAGAAACTCTTCACCCAGGGGGATTATGTCCAGACGGGCAACGACCTTGACATGTCCATCCAGGGAGACGGGTTTTTCAGGGTGCTCCACGGGGATGAGGAGCTGTACACCCGGGCGGGAAACTTTACCCTGGACAGCGAGGGGTTTATCACAACCCCCAGCGGGGACAGGCTCCAGCCCGAGATCGCCCTTCCTCCGGAAACCACCCTGGTGACCCTCCAGGACAACGGCACCATGACCGTTCACGGGGCAGACGATCAGATCCTCGCAACGGAACAGATCAATGTGAACACCTTTGTCAACGATGCCGGTCTTTTCGCCGTGGGCAACAACCTGTTCCGGCCCACGGAAGGGTCCGGGGGGCCAACGGAGAATATTCCCGGGGAAGACGGAGCCGGCACGGTGATCAACAACAACCTTGAGATGTCCAATGTCAGCGTTGTCGAGGAGATGGTTGCCATGATCGTCGGGCAGCGGGCCTATGAGGCCAATTCAAAGTCCATCCAGACGGCGGACACCATGCTTGGTACTGCCAATGGCATCAAACGGTAAACCTTTTGGGGGTGGGGCATGAAAATCTCTTGTTTAACGGCGGCCGTGGCACTCCTCTTTTCTCTGCTTTCCAGTCCTGCAGCTGCGGCGGCAGACAACAGCGGAAAACCGGCCCGGGGTGATGAGCCGCCAAGGATAGAAGTGCACCCCTCTGCCGAGGTGAACGCCAGGAAGATCTTCCTCAGGGATCTGGCCGATATCAGGGCTTCGGATTTCTTGAAGCAGAAAATTGAGAACCTGGACATGGGCTTCTCCCCCAAATTCGGGGAGGTGAAAAGCCTTGACAGGAACCGGATTCAATCCAGAATAAGATCCCACCGGGCACTGCCCGAAGAGTTTGTGCTG
This sequence comes from Desulfobacteraceae bacterium, assembly GCA_046496975.1. Lineage (GTDB taxonomy): Bacteria > Desulfobacterota > Desulfobacteria > Desulfobacterales > Desulfobacteraceae > DATFJZ01. The sequence goes on from JAWOGI010000088.1 coordinate 10,354, forward strand.
GTGGTGCCGGAAAAGGTCTATGTCAAGCGGGCCAGCCAGGAGATCTCAAACCAGCGGTTTCGTTCGATTTACATGGATTACGTCCGGGAGCGGGTCAAAAAAAAAGAGTTCCGGGTCAGGGATTTTAACGTGCGCAATTCCGGGCTTTACAAAGAGGGCAAGGTTTCCCTTATCCTCGTGTCCGACAACACCAGGGATATCACAGGAAGGCTCACTCTCTACGTCAATGTCAGCATCGACGGTGAAAAACAGGACAGGGTTTCGGTGTCAGGGGTGGTGGATGTGTTTGACCAGGTGGTTTTTGCCTCAAAATCCTTGAAAAGGGGGAGTGTGATCTCTGCTTCGGATGTTTACGTTGAACGGGCCAACATTGCCAATCTCCACGGCCGGTATCTCTTCTGCCGGGAGGAGGTCCTTGGCATGGCGTTACGGCGGAGTATTCGCCAGGGCAGGCATTTTACCCGCAGAATGGTTGAAGAACCCCCCCTGGTTCACAGGGGAGATATGGTGACCCTTGTGGCATCAACGGGGAATCTGAGTATTGTCACCTCGGGGATTGCCAGAAGAGACGGCCGGTTGAACGAGCAGGTGCCTGTTAAAAACGTGCAGTCCGGCAGAATCGTGCGCTGTCTGGTAACAGGGGAATCAACGGTGGAAGGTCTTTAAAGGAGGAGTGATGGTACGCATTGGAATTGTTTTGACAGGGCTTGCCCTGGTGCTTTTTTTGTCCGGGTGCGCCGCTGTAGAAGAAAAAGACCCCAGGCAGGTTCTGCCCCGGGGGATGTCAGACCAGCCGGCACTGCAGCCTCAATACGCAACCATTCCCCCGGCGGAAGGCTCCCTGTGGACCGAGACCAGCGATCCCCTGTTTGAGGACACCAAGGCAAGAACCCCGGGTGATACCCTGGTGGTTGATATTGTCGAGAACTCTTCTTCCAGTATGGATGTGAACACAGAGACCAGCAGGGAATCCAGCATGGATATCGGGGTGCCCAATTTTTTCGGTCAGATGCGGCAGTTTGAAGCCCTGCCCAATCCCACCAGCAAGGGGATGCTGGCAGACAAGCTGGTGGGCACCCGGTACAACAACGATTTCAAGGGAGAGGGCACCAGTGATCGCACCGGCCAGGTGACCGCCTCGATTTCGGCCAGGATCACCGAGGTGCTGCCCAACGGCAACCTGGCCGTGTTTGGCAAACGGGCCATGAAGGTGAACAGCGAGGTGCAGTATATTGTGGTCTCCGGCATTGTCCGGCCCCAGGACATCACCTCGGACAACCGGGTACAATCGACCTATCTCGCCGATTCCACCATCGAGTATTTCGGCAGGGGTGCCCTGGCAGACAAGCAGAAACCCGGCTGGGGCACACGGGTGTTTGACAATCTCTGGCCCTTTTAAAAAAAAGAAGGTGATGTCATGGTGAAATCGAAAGGGAGCAAGTGTGTCATGAAAAAAGTAAAAATCGCCCAATCTCTGCTGCAATGGCTTTCAGGGCGTGCTGCCCTTTTTACGATTCTCTTTCTGGTGCTGGCGGCTGCCGACGCAGTCCAGGGAGCCAGGATCAAGGACCTTGCCGCCATAAAGGGAATCAGGAGCAACCAGCTGACAGGGTATGGGCTGATTGTGGGACTTGACGGCACAGGGGACAAGGCCGGTACCGATTTTACCACCCAGGCCCTGGCCAACATGATGGAGAGAATGGGGATACATGTGGATAAGAACCAGCTCAATGTCAGTAATGTGGCAGCCGTGATGCTGACGGCAAACATTCCGGCCTTTTCACGCATCGGCAACAGGATCGATGTCATGGCTTCCTCCATCGGTGATGCCAGTAGCCTCAAGGGCGGTACTCTTTTAATGACCCCTTTGAAGGGGGTTGACGGCCGGGTCTATGCCCTTGCCCAGGGGGCGGTTACCATCGGCGGCATGGGGGCAGGAGGGGCCGGCGGCACCACCCAGAAAAACCATCTCCAGGTGGCAAGGATCGCCAACGGGGCATCCGTTGAAAAGGAGATCCCCGTCCGGCTGGACGGCAAGAAATCCCTGACCCTCTCCCTGTTCAATCCCGATTTTACAACGGCCCAGCGGGTTGCCGACACGATCAACGCGTCCATTGGCCAGGGCATTGCCGAAGCGGTGGACTCCAGTGCCCTTCAGTTGAATATCCCTGAAAAGATGAGAAAAAAAGATGTTGCCGAATTCATCGCAGACATCGAAACCCTAACCGTTGTTCCCGACACAAGGGCCAAGGTGGTGGTGAACGAAAAGACCGGAACCGTTGTTATCGGCGAGAATGTTACCATTTCAACCGTTGCCGTTGCCCACGGCAACCTCACCGTGACCATCAAGAAGTCCACGGACGTTTCCCAGCCAGAACCCTTTGCCGAAGGAGAAACCGTGGAAACCCCGCAAAACGAGGTCACCATCGAAGAGGAAGATGTCAATGTCATGCCCCTGCCGGGAAGCTCCACCATTGGTGAACTTGTCAAGGGGCTGAACTCCATCGGGGTTTCCCCGAGGGATTTGATCAGTATTTTGCAGAGCATTAAGGCGTCCGGGGCTCTACAGGCCGAGCTGGAGATCATCTAAGCAGCGAGGAGTGGTTTATATGAAACAAATCTGAGGCGGAATGGAGGGATTGTAATGGATGCAGATGTGATAGGTCAGAATATTGGCAGTGCCCAGCTGAACGCCCTGACCCGGAAAACCATGGAAACAGGTGAAAACACAGAGTTAAAAGAGGCGTGTCAGGGGTTTGAGGCAATTTTTCTAAACAGCATGATGAAGTCCATGCGGACAACCCTGCCGGGAAACGCTCTCTTCGAAGAGAGCCACGGCATGGGGATCTATGAATCCATGTATGACAAACATCTCACTGAAAGCATCGCCCGGGGCAGCAGTGGTATCGGTATCGGTGAATACCTCTACAACCAGCTCCAGGACGAGTAGGCCAATCCTCCGGGATGTTCCTGGCATTGAGCCTCTAATCCCGGGGATTGATCATGACACAAGTCTCACTCCGGTGGTCCACCAACCGACAGAGCTGGTCCTGAGGATCAAGCCTTAAGTGAGTTTGAGAACACCGATGATGATGCCGGCCATTGTCACAGATAAACCAAAAGACCAGATCATGAAGCGGTCGATTCTCCTGCCGAGATATTCGAACCGTTTGTTCATATCATCACTGAGGGTTTCAAACCGTTTGTCTACCTGTTCAAAGCGGTTGTTCATGTCTTCCCGCAGACTTTCAAACCGTTTATCGACTTGTTCAAAGCGGTTGTTCATGTCTTCCCGCAGCTCTTCAAAGCGTTTTTCCACCTGTTGAAACCGCTTTTCAACCAGATCAAAGCCCTGTTTCATAAGCTCCCGCTGGTTTTTCAGCTCTTCTTCCACCCGGACCATCCGCTCCCTGAGTTCTATTTCATAGACATGGGGCGGTTTGGCAAGGCTTTGATCACTGAGCCACTGGCTCAGGTGCCGGCGTACATATTCGCCAATGGCATCATAATCGTCGTTGGCAAGGGACATGGCTGGTTCTCCTTTTTACCGGGCTTGGAAGTGTCCTTATTGACTTTCGGTCCAGCGAAAGGCAAAAAGGTCACCATGATTCCCGATGAACCGTTTGAAAGCGTCCTGATTGGCTCTCGGTCCTATGTTCAAGGCCGGGTATGTCATGGTCATGGTCAGAATCAGGTTTCAAGCTTGTTTTTTTTATGATAGCCGAATTATGCCTTTTTTTCAACTGTAAATCATTCAAGGTTCAGGGCTTCACGACTCCGGTCAAATCCGCCTCCTTTACCCGCTCCCCTGTTCGATGGTTTGCCCGTTTTTATGCAATGGTGGACCAAGCCGTCCTGGCAGATGACATCAAGATTTCAGGGTGGATGTTTTTGTTCTGTTGGCATGTATCTTGCTGTTACTTCTTGTGTAGCGTGAAGAAGGCTTTTGACAAGGAAATAATTTCCCCGGCCTTCAAGTCTTCGGGTGAAAAGCCGATAAACAGGAACAAGGAGCTGTCATGGAAAATATTGCCTACACAATTGACGGGTACATGCAGGAAAAGCTTTTGCTGTACGATGAGCTGGTGTCTGTAATGAAGCAGGAAAAGGTCTTTATTGTTGACATGGATACGGACAGCTTGTGGTCGGCCAGTTCCAAAAAGAAGCGCATTGCCGGAAAAATTGAAAAACTGAGAAACGCCATGCTTTTCTTTCTCGATGAGAACGGTGTGGAGCACGGGATGAATGTAAAAAATTTCAGCCTTGCCGCCTTTATAAGATGTCTTCCCCTCTCTTCACAGCTCAAGAGCGGCCTTGGCAAAACACGCCTTGCCATTAATCTGAAAAAAGACGAGATCCAGCTGATCGGCAATGAGAACCAGAAATACGTCAGGGAGTACCTCGGTGTCATCGACGGCATCATGTCCAATTTTGCCGCCCCTGCCCGCCAGGAGTGTTACTCTTACTCAGGGGCTATGGGCGAACCAGGCAAAGCCAATGCCCTGATCAGTGCCGAGGTGTAGCCATGGGCGGAATCGGAGCAACCCTCAACATCGCCAAGGGGGCCATTGCGGCCCAGCAGTATGGCCTGAACGTCACCGGCAACAACATTGCCAATGTGAACAACCCGGACTACAGCGTCCAGAAGGCCGATCAGGAGAACAACCGCCCTGTCAAGTACGCCGGCTTTATCCTGGGCAACGGGGTTTCGGTCCAGCAGATCGAGCAGAGTGTCAACCAGATGCTGGAGGACCGGCTCACCGACGAAAAATCCACCCTGGCCGGCTTTTCCGAGGCGGAATCCTACATGAAAATCGTGGAATCCATGTTTGATGAATCCTCGGAGACCAGCATCAACACTTTGATGACCAATTTCTGGAACAGCTGGCACGATCTGTCCAACAACCCTTCGGGGGCCTCCCAGCGGGAGGCCGTTCTGGAGAGCGGAAACAACCTTTCCGCCCGGTTTAACACGGCAAAGCTGGATCTTGAGCAGCTGAGCAGCGAAACCACACGGGAGATCGATGCAGCGGTGACGAGAATCAACGCTTTGGCCACCGAGATTGCCGCAGTCAACGATGAGATCGCAGGCTTTGAAGCAACAACCACGGCCAATGATCTGAGGGACAGGCGCAACGGCCTCCTTGACGAGCTGGGAGAGATGATCAACATCAACTCTTTTGAGCAGTCCAACGGGTCTGTCTCCGTCAATGTGGCCAACGGGGCCTCTCTGGTCAACGGTGTTGAGACCAGCAAGCTTGACATGGTGGCCGAGGAGGTGGTGTGGATGGGCTCCGACGGCCAGAAACGGGTGATATCCGACGATATTTCCGGCGGTAAAATCAAGGGGTGGCTGGACATCAGGGAAGAGGTGATTCCCAAGTATCAGTCGGAAATAGATGTGCTCGCTGAAGAGATGATCTGGGCGGTGAATCTTCAGCACTCCCAGGGGGCAGGTCTTGAGTATTTTTCCGACACAGTCACCGGCGACTACCAGGCCGACCAGAGCGGGCTCTTGTCAAGCTACACCTTCGGGGACCGCATCGACTATGAACAAGAGTTCAAAATGTGGATCAAAGACCAGTCCACGGCAAATACCCAGTATCATTCCGCTGAGGTGGACATGGGGATTTCCGGGGCGAAACTTTCCAGCTGGGACGGTGTTGCCCCCGGCGGAGAATCGTCCCGGTACAAGCTGACCGTTGTGGACGGAACAACCGTGGGCGATTCCCTGGTTTCCGAGACCGACGGATCAGGGCTTGCCACAACGATTCTTGGCTCGGATACGGCAACGGCTCTCAATGCCGGCATCGCAGAACAGACCCTGACGGTGTACGGAAGCCCCGAGGGGACCCGGAAAATAGAGGTTAAAGACGTTGCAGGCGAATCCAAGAGATCGGCGGCCTCTGTAGCAGAGGCATTGTCGGAAATTGAAGGGTTGGAGGCCCATGCCTCTGAAACCGCTGTTACATTTTCCACCATAGATCCTTCTACCGGCCTTTCGACACTGCCCGATGCTGATGACGGTGATGAGGTGCAGTTCTCCCTTCACGTAGACGGTGCTTTGCATGAGCTCTCCTTTGTGGTCGATTCTGAAAAGGGGACCCTTGACGATCAACTTGAAGATACCCTTTTATCTGCTGCCGAGAACATCAACGGAATCAATGAGAACCAAGACCTGGTGGCAGATGGTTTGACCCTT
>JAWOGI010000214.1:0-2887 GCA_046496975.1 Desulfobacteraceae bacterium
CATCGGCCACTTGTCACATTTGGCGGGCCAACGGGGTCAGGCTTTTGTTATTGACGTTATCGGACAGAACAGCACAGTCAAACCATAAAGTACACGATAATGTTAATAACGAAAGCCTGACCCCACCCCAGGGTGGCCGATGTTATGACCAAGCCCTTTTATGCAAGCCATCAGACTTCAGTACTCACTGCTCAGCTTCCAGTAAATCCCTGCTGGTTACTGACGGCTGATGGCTTTCATGTTTTGGTGGGGGACCGTGGTAATTTTGAAAAAGGTTGCTGATCTTTCTTGACAACCTTTTTTTATTCTGACATGTATGACCGAGCGCTCGATCAGAAAGACTGCCGTCTCCCCAGGAACCTGCCCCCAGGAGAGGTTGCCGGGCGGGGTTTGGCTTGCGACGTTGGGATTTTTCAGCAAGCTGTTCCCGGAAAACAGCACAACAGGGATCAACCCGGTTGAACCTTGAAACAGAGGAAGCTGCAGGAGTTCTGATCGCGCCTGGGCTTGAAAATCAAGATATTTAAAATCAGGGATTGAAACACAAGCAATCCCGAAAAAATCGAAGAGATGACAGCTCGTATCCAGTTTTACTTCGGCCGGAATGGCGAGCTGAACCATTGCAAAAGGAGCAGTCATGGCACAGCAAAACAACACCCTGGGGCCCATCGGAAAAAAGATAAAAAAAGTGCGGCTGGATAAAAAACTCACCCTGGACTTCCTGGCCAATGAAACCGGCCTTGCCAAGGCGTTCATCAAACGGGTGGAATCCGGGGAAAAGATCCCCTCCGTGGGCAATCTGCTTCAGATTGCCAGGGCTCTTGGCATTGATTCCAATTTTTTCCTCAAAGAGCACGAATCTTCCTCCAGGGAAAGGGCCGAGGCTTACACCAAACGCACGGACAACTACGCATACACCCCCTTGACACCCGGTGCCGAAAACAAACACCTCAAGGCTTTCCGCATCGTTGTGGAGGCAGGACAGACCCACGACGGAGTGGGGTTTCAACATGAAGGTGAAGAGTTTGTCTACGTGTTAAACGGCCATGTCCAGATACAGGTGGGGGACAACACCAACGACCTTGGCCCGGGAGAGTCCCTTCACTTTAACTCGGGTATCAAGCACGACCTGAAAAACACAGGAGACGAAGACGCAGAGCTGGTGGTCGTTGTATACAGCCCGTGAAAACCGGCATGGGCCTTTTCTTTTTAAAAGCTGAACCGGGAAAAATGACGATTTCCCCTGGATTGATCATTCAGATCGTATACTAAGTCTCATGATCAGATAAAAATCTTCCGCAATATAACTTACGTTACTGGGAGCATATTGTAATATTTGCCCAGTGAGACAACATAGAAGACGGCTCAAACGACAAGACATATGGGCGGTTTTATTCTGATCAGGAGCATAAGGAGCCATTCATGTTATTCAAGCTTACTGATGAACAAAAAATGATTCAGAGCATGGTAAGAGAATTTTCAAGAAAAGTTGTCGCAGCCACGGCTGCGGAGCGGGACCAGACAAAGGCATTCCCGGCCGAGAATTTTAAACAGATGGGTGAACTGGGACTGATGGGAATGATGATCCCGGAAGCCTACGGCGGGGAAGAGGCGGACACCATCAGTTATGTGCTCGCCCTCTCTGAAATTGCATACTCCTGCGCCTCCACCTCTGTGGTCATGTCCGTTCAAAACTCCATAGTGTGCGAAAGCATTCTGAAATACGGATCAGAAGAGCAGAAAAACAAGTTCCTCGTCCCCCTGGCATCGGGAAAGACCATCGGAGCCTTTGCCCTCACCGAACCCGAGGCGGGGTCAGATCCTGTCAGCCAGACCACCACTGCGGTACCAAAGGGGGAGACCTATCTGATCAACGGCACAAAACGGTTTATCACCTCAGGGGAAAACGCCGGCACGGTGATTGTAACGGCAAAAACAGATGAAACGGCCGGCCACAAAGGAATAAGCGCATTTATCGTTCCCAAGGGGACCCCGGGGCTGGTAGTAGGCCGCAAAGAGGATAAAATGGGACTTCGGGCCTCGGACACAACTGACCTGATATTTGAAAACTGTGAGGTGCCGGCGGAAAACATCCTCGGCAAAGAGGGGGACGGGTTTAAAATTGCCATGTCAGGCCTCGACGGGGGACGGATAGGAATCGCAGCCCAGTCCGTGGGGGTTGCCCAGGCAGCAATGGATGCATCCATCAAATATGCCAAAAACAGGAAACAGTTCGGCAGTGCCGTAACCAAACACCAGGGCATCCGATGGCAGATTGCCGATATGGCCACCCAGATTGAGGCGGCGCGCCAGCTTGTCCTTTCTGCCGCGGCAATGAAGGACCAAGGGGAGAAATACACCACCCAGGCATCCATGGCAAAGCTCTTTGCCTCGGAAATGGTCAACCAGGTAACGGCCAGGGCCATCCAGCTCCACGGCGGATATGGATTCACAAAAGACTACCCGGTTGAACGGTTTTACAGGGATGCCAGGGTGTTTACCATCTATGAAGGCACGTCGGAAATCCAGCGGGTGGTCATCTCCAACAATATTCTAAAGGACAAACGAAAACCCTGATCCCCGGAACGAAGTCCGGCAAAGAATCAATGGAAACCGCCGGCGGCGCTACCCGGATTTTATATGAAAGTCGTGTTGCGCCGGCAGCCGATCCGGGTTTTGCCCTACGCTCATTCTCACAGCCCGTCCATGGGCTGCTCCGAGGTGAGCGGCAGCTGTTTAGAGCATCCATGCTCACAGCTACCGCTCAAAACCGCTACGGACAAAACCCGGATCGGCTGCCTCTAATTCGACTTTCTATCTTTGTTGTGAGCACACTGCTCATGATCGTTATATGAAAGCCGTCAGCCATCAGTACTCAGCTAACAGC
>JAWOGI010000218.1:0-25494 GCA_046496975.1 Desulfobacteraceae bacterium
TTTTGACCCCCTTGTCCGCTGGACAAAGGAGATGACCTTTGAGCCTCGCCTTGCCACAAAATGGGAGAGAATCAACGAATACAGGATGCGTTTCTACCTGCGCAAAGGGGTAAAATTTCACTCGGGCAACCCCTTTACCGCCAAGGACGTGAAATGGACCTTTGACCGCATGAGAAAGAGTGTGGACTACAAGGGACTGCTCGGTCCCTTTGTCGGTGTGGCCGTTATCGATGACTACACCGTTGACATTGTAACGGCAAAGCCCTATGCCCTGCTGCTCAACATGGCAACCTACTTCTTTGCCATGGACAGCGAATTCTATTCGGGAAAGGATGAAAACGGCCAGGACAAGGATGCCATTGTCAAGATCGGCCCCTCATTTGCCCTGAACAACGAATCCGGAACAGGTCCCTTCACTGTTACCGAGCGGGAGCAGGGAGTAAAAACCGTCTTCCAGCGGTTCAACGACTACTGGGACACCGATTCGCCGGGAAATGTGGACACCATGATCCTCACCCCCATCAAACAGGACGCCACACGGGTTGCCGCCCTTCTCTCCGGGGATGTTGACTTTATCTCCCCGGTTCCCCCCCAGGATTTCCAGCGCATAAAAAGTAATCCCGATGTCAAACTTGTCACCTGCAACGGCGGACGTATCATCACCCTCCAGATGAACCAGGAGAGAAGACCCGAGTTCAAGGATCAAAGGGTGAGAAAGGCCATGGTTTACGCCATCAACAACGCCGGTATCGTTGAAAAGATCATGAAGGGAACGGCAACCGTCGGTGCCCAGCAGGGTCCGGAAGGGTATGCCGGGTACAAACCAGAATTGAAACCGAGGTACGACCTGCAAAAGGCAAAGGCCCTGATGAAGGAAGCGGGTCTTGAAGAGGGGTTTGAATGCACCATGATCGCCCCCAACAACCGTTATGTGAATGACGAGAAAATTGCCCAGGCAGCGATTCAGATGCTGGCCAAGATCAACATCAGGGTAAATCTCAAAACCATGCCCAAGGCCCAGTACTGGGACCAGTTTGATGCGCGTTCCGCCGATATCCAGATGATCGGCTGGCACTCGGACACAGAGGATTCGGGAAACTTTTCCGAATTTTTGATCATGTGCAACGACAGGGAGACCGGATATGGCCAGTACAACAGCGGCATGTACTGCAACACGCGGGTTGACAAGCTGGTCCTGGCGGCCCAGTCGGAAACCAACCTTGAAAAGAGGGCGGAAATTCTCAAGGAAGTCGAGCAGATTCTCTATGATGATGCTGCCTTTATTCCCCTTCACTGGCAGAACCACTCCTATGCCGGCAAGAAAAACCTGGAGATCGAGCCTGTGATCAACTCCATGAACTTTCCCTATTTAGGGGACATGGTTGTACATTAGCAACAAAAAAAGGATGCACCATGGTCCGGGATCAAGTCATGATCCCGGATAATGGCGCCGCACCACCTGGACAATAAAAAAGAAGAAATTAAATGTTTGCATTCATCATAAGAAGAACCACCCAGGCAATCTTTGTCATGCTTGTCATAAGCCTCATCGGATTTGCCATCAAAAACGAGATCGGCGATCCTGTCCGGGACATGGTGGGCGAGCGGGTCACCCCGGCGGAAAGGGCAGAAATCAGGGATGAGCTGGGGTTGAACGACCCTTTCGTCAACCAGTATATCCGGTTTGTCGGCCGGGCCCTGCAGGGAGATCTGGGACTCTCCTTTTTCTACAAGAAACCGGCCCTGGATGTGATCGTCTCCAAGGCCCCTGCCACCCTGGAGCTTGTCTTCGGCGCCGGCCTGATAATCCTGCTGGTCTCCTTTCCCCTGGGAGTCTACACGGCCCTGAAACCGAGAAGCCTCTTTTCCCGGTTCACCATGGGGTTTTCAACCCTGGGGGTTTCCATCCCCGTCTTTCTCACCGCAATCATGCTCATCTACATCTTCGGGGTGCAGCTCCACTGGCTTCCCTCTTACGGCAGGGGGGATACCGTCGACCTCTTTGGCAACGGCTGGTGGGATTCGGGATTTTTGACGGTCGACGGACTGAAACATCTTATCCTGCCCTGCATCTCCCTGGCATCGATCATGCTGCCCCTCTTTATCCGGCTGATCCGGGCCGAGATGATGGAGGTGCTGGAAACCGAGTATATCAAGTATGCCTGGGCCAAGGGCCTCTCCCGCAAGCGGATCTGGCTCCTCCACGCCTTCAAGAACACCCTCCTGCCGGTGATCACAGTCTTCGGAGTTCAGATCGGCATCATGTTTGCCTTCACCATCCTGACCGAAACAGTTTTTCAATGGCAGGGCATGGGATACATGTTTCTTGAGGCGGTTGAACGCTCTGACACCTCCCTTCTCATCGCCTATCTGGTTGTCGTCGGCTCGGTATTTGTCATTGTCAATACGGTTGTGGACATCATTTACGGCTTAATAAATCCCACCGTCAGAATATCAGGAAGATAGATGAAAAAATCAATCAAACTTTTTAAAGAGTCCTATTTTTTGTACAGCTTCAAGCGGGACAAGACCGCCATGGCCAGCTTTATCACCCTGGTGGTCCTGGTTCTCTTGAGCATCACAGCCCCCATAGTCTCCCCGTACAACCCGTACAATGCCGACAACATCGACATCATGAACTCGGAAATTCCGCCGGCGTGGAACGAGGAGGGCTCTTCGGAATTTCTCCTGGGCACGGACAACATGGGAAGGGACCTGCTCTCCACCATGATCTACGGGTTGCGCATCTCCGTTATGATCGGCATCGGCGCCGTGACCCTCCAGGCCCTGCTTGGAATTCTCGTGGGCCTGACGGCCGGGTATATCGGGGGCAAGGTCGACGCCGTGCTCATGCGCATTGCCGACATCCAGTTCTCCTTTCCCTACCTCATGGTGGCCATCTTCATCTCGGCCATCTTCCAGGTGGTTTTCGGCGCGGGCAGCTTTGAAAAGCTCGCCGTTCCCCTGCTCATCGTGATCATCGGTCTGGCCGAATGGCCGGTCTACGCCAGGACCATCCGGGCCACGGTCATGGGGGAGAAGAACAAGGAGTATGTGGAGGCGGCCAGGGTGATCGGACTGTCCCGCTTTGTGATCATGGTCAGGCACGTTCTGCCCAACACCCTCACCTCGGTTCTGGTCATCTCGACCATCCAGGTGGCCAACGCCGTGATGAGCGAGGCAGCCCTGTCGTTTCTCGGCCTTGGCATGCCGGTGACAAACCCCTCCCTGGGCTCCCTGATCAAATCGGGGTTTGAGTATATCTTCTCAGGTTCCTGGTGGATCACCATCTTTCCCGGTATTTTACTGGTTCTCTTTGTCCTTGTGGTCAACCTCCTCGGCGACTGGCTCAGGGACGTGCTCAACCCCAAACTCTATAAAGGATAGCAGCGATGTCCCATCTTTTGGAAGTACAGGACCTTGAAGTTCAATTTGCACTGAGATCGGGTAATCTGACGGCCATTGACGGCGCCAGCTTCACCCTGGACCGGGGGGAGCGGCTGGGCATTGTGGGGGAGAGCGGGGCGGGCAAATCAGTCACCGGGTTTGCCATTATCAATCTGATCAGCAAGCCCGGGTTCATCTCCAACGGGCGCATTCTGTTCAACGGCGAAGAGATCAGCGCCTACCCCGAGTCGGAAATGAGAAAAATCCGGGGAAACCGCATCAGCATGATCTTCCAGGATCCCATGATGACCCTGAACCCGGTTCTCACCATCGGCACCCAGATGGTGGAGACCCTCCATGCCCACCAGCGTATCTCCAAGAGAGAGGCGGAAAGAATCGCCCTGGAGAAGCTGAAAAAGGTGCACATCCCCTCGCCGGAAAAGCGCCTTGGCCAGTACCCCCATGAGTTTTCCGGGGGCATGCGCCAGCGGATCATCATTGCCATCTCCCTTCTCACCGACCCTGCCATCATCATCGCCGACGAGCCCACAACGGCCCTGGACGTAACCATCCAGGCCGAAATCATGGATCTGCTCCAGGAGCTGTGCCAAACCGACAGAATGGGGCTGATCCTCATCACCCACGATCTCGGGGTTGTCTCCCAGGTAACGGAAAAGATGGCCGTGATGTACGCCGGCAGGATCATTGAATCCGGCCCCACCAAGACCATTGTCAACGACCCGGCCCACCCCTACACCAGGGGGCTGATCAAATCCCTGCCAGGGGTGATCACCCCCGGGGAGAAGCTTTACCAGATTCCCGGCATGATGCCAAATCTGACCGAAATCCCGCCGGGATGCCCATTCAACCCCAGGTGCCTTCTCAAAGAGGCCCTGTGTGAAACAGAACGGCCAAGGCTTAAGCAAACCGAAAAAGGCATAATGGCGGCATGCCATATGATATAATCTATGAAGACCCAACAGACAGAACCACAGACCAGTGAAAAAATTCTCTCCATCAACAATGTTGTCAAACACTTTGATATTTCCGGCGGGTTCCTGGAACAGCTGAAATTCAGAAAGGGAAAATTTGTCAGGGAAAAGACCACGGTCAAGGCGGTGAACGATGTCACCCTTTCCATCAACAAGGGCGAGACCCTCAGTGTGGTGGGGGAATCGGGGTGCGGGAAATCCACCCTGGCCAGGGCCGTCCTCGGCCTTTACCCGCCAAACTCCGGGGAGATCCGCTACCGAGAGACCAGGATTGACACCCTGACCCACTCAGAAATGCTCCCCTTCCGGAAAAAGATGCAGATGATCTTCCAGGACCCCTACGCCTCGCTGAACCCGAGGAAAACCGTACAGCAGACCCTGGAAGAGCCCCTGCGGTTTCACAACCCCGGCATCACAAACGGGGCGGTTCTCGACAAAATCGCCGCCGTGATGAAGCAGGTGGGGGTGGACCCGGCCTGGCGAACCCGGTATCCCCACGAATTTTCCGGGGGCCAGAGGCAGCGGATCAGCATCGCAAGGGCGTTGATCCTCGACCCCGACCTGATCGTTGCCGATGAGCCTGTTTCCGCCCTGGACGTCTCCATCCAGGCCCAGATTCTCAACCTGCTCATGGATGCCGGCAGGGAGAGGGGGCTAACCTACCTGTTCATCACCCACGACCTTTCCGTGGTGGAACACATCAGCACCAGGGTCGCCGTTATGTATCTGGGTACCCTGTGTGAAGTGGCCAGAACCGAAGAGCTGTTCCACAACCCCAGACACCCCTACACCCGGGCACTGCTCTCGGCCATTCCCCGGGTCGGGGAGAGCCGGCCCAAAAACATCAAGCTCAAGGGTGAAGTGCCCACCCCGGTAAACCTGCCCACGGGCTGCGTTTTCCACGGCAGGTGCGTCTATGCCGACCAACGGTGCATCGACGAGATTCCAAAAATTTACCGCCTTGGCAGCGGGACATATGTGGCCTGCCACGCCGTGGAGGAAAACCGAAAGATGGAGTGATTTCTGTTTTTTCACACTTTTATTGACAAACCCCGGTGATTTGCCTATATGGAGGTCAGAAAAAGCAGGATGAGGTGTTGCCTGCTGGTAAAACAGAAATACAAAAATAAGGAAAAAAATGGGAATTGAACTCTGCTATGTGATTGTCGGCATGCTGGTACTGTTTGCCGTCGTTGATCTGATTGTCGGGGTAAGCAACGATGCGGTCAACTTTCTCAACTCTGCCATAGGCTCCAGGGCAGCACCGTTTTACATCATTATGGTCATTGCAAGCCTCGGCATTCTCGCCGGAGTGACCTTTTCCGGGGGCATGATGGAGGTTGCCAGGAAAGGAATCTTCCATCCCCAGTTCTTCACCATGCCGGAACTTCTGATTCTGTTCCTGGCGGTGATGATCTCGGACATTCTTCTGCTGGACCTTTTCAACACCAACGGGCTTCCCACCTCTACCACGGTATCCATTGTGTTTGAGCTACTCGGCGCAGCCGTTGCCCTCTCCATGATCAAGATCCTTGCTGCAGCGGACGGCACCATGGCCATCTGGGACTATATCAACACGGCCAAGGCCATGGCAATTGCCGGGGGCATTTTGCTCTCCATTGTGGTGGCCTTTTTTTCCGGGGCCGTGGTTCAGTTTTTAACCAGGATGCTCTTCACCTTTAACTACCAGGAGCGGCTGAATCGATACGGCGCCCTGTGGGGGGGGATTGCCATGACAGCCATCACCTTTTTCATCCTGATCAAGGGATCCAAGGGTGCCACCTTCATGGATCCCGACACCGTGGCCTGGATCAGGGGCAATTCCCTGGTGATTATGGTCGGTATTTTTGCCGTTTCGGCCTTCTGTCTGCAACTCCTCCTCTCCCTGTTCAAAATCAATATTTTAAAACCCATCGTCATGGTGGGCACCTTTTCTCTGGCCATGGCCTTTGCCGCCAATGACCTGGTCAACTTCATCGGGGTTCCTCTGGCCGGTTTGAGCGCCTTTAAAAACGCCCTGGCCGCCAGCGATCCCCTCACCGTCTCCATGGCGGCCCTGAGCAAAAATGTCAAGTCCCACACAGTGATCATGCTCTTTGCCGGATTGATCATGGTGGTGACCCTGTGGCTGTCAAAAAAGGCCAGAACAGTAACGGAAACAGAAATCAGCCTTGGACAGCAGGACGAAGGAACGGAAAAATTCGAATCCATGTGGCTCTCAAGGAAAATCGTCAACCTGTTTGATTCGATTTTCCTCTCCATCAGAAGCATCACCCCGCCCCTTGTCCGCAACACCATATCCAGCCGGCTGGCACTGGCCGGGGAGAACGCTGTCACTTCACCTGAAAGCAAACCGGCCTTTGACTTGATCAGGGCTTCGGTGAATCTCATGGTGGCCAGCGCCGTTGTTTCCTTTGCCACCTCGTTAAAACTTCCCCTCTCCACCACCTATGTCACCTTTATGGTGGCCATGGGAACAAGTTTTTCCGATCAGGCCTGGGGACGGGAGAGCGCTGTGTACCGGGTAACGGGTGTTCTCACCGTTATCGGCGGCTGGTTCATGACAGCCTTTATCGCCTTTGTGGTCGCCTTTGTCTTTGCCAGTATCCTCGGCTATTTCAATATTCCCGGATTTATCGTGCTGGCCGCTTTTGCCGGATTCATTATCTGGATAAACCACCGCAAGCACAAACGACAGGAACAGGAAAAGCAGGATATCCTGATCTACAACCTTCACAAGGTGGACAACCTCAAGGAGTCCATGGCGGAAACCTTTGACCACCTGGCATTTCTTTTGAAAGATATCCGGGAGAACCTTGACATCACCTTTGATGCCCTGTTCCAAGAAGACCTCGATACCCTGAGAAATCAGCGCCAGCATACCAGCCATATCCAGAAAAGCACCAATATCATCGTTGCCAACATCTTCAAGGTGCTGCGGCTGCTCTCCAAGGAGGACCAGGAAGCCTCGTACAACTACTACCAGATCATCCGGCGGCTGCAGAAGCTCTCCGACGGATTCAGGGACACGGTGATCCGGTCGAGCATGCATGTGAGCAACCGCCACAAGGGGCTTCTCAATGTTCAGATCGAAGAGTTGAAAGAGATGAAAAAAATCTTCCTGGCCATTATCCTCGATGTGGAAACAGCCTTTCGAAACAAGGAAATCGTGGACTGCCAGGAGGCAGTGGAGCGCTTCCACTATTTGCGGGAGCTGGTGGACGACTTCAACGAAAACCAGATCAAGCGGATCAGGGACGACTCGTCCAAAACCCGGCTGAGCATTCTCTTTTACGCCATCAGCGGAAACTGTGTCATGATGGCCAAGCAGAACGTCAAGCTGCTGGATATCTTCAACGAATCCTTCAAACTCAACCAGAAGTGTTCCTGAGAAGATCGGGCTCGGTCATAATACCGGCCATCCAACGAATCTGGCCGAAATTATGATCAAGCCCTGAAGATCGGATAAAACGGTTCTACTGTGACCCCATCCATATCGGGAAACGGTGAAAAAGAAAACCGCACCGGCCCCTGTTCATCCTTCCATCACCTCATGGTACCTGAAGCAGGAAGTGAGATGATCATTGACCATGCCCACCGCCTGCATATAGGCATAGATGATGGTGGGCCCGACAAAGGAAAAGCCCCTCTGTTTCAGGTCCTTTGAGAGCCGTTCAGACTCCCCGGTGGATGACGGCACCTGATCCCCCCTTTCAAAACCGTTGATCTTCTGTCTGCCCTCCACAAAATCCCAGACATAGGCATCAAACGAACCGAACTTTTCCCGGATGGTCAAGAATGCCCGGGCATTGGTCACAGCCGCAGTGATCTTGCGTCTGTTTCGGATGATGCCCCTGTCTTGCAAAAGAGCATCGATGGTTTCGGGGGTAAAGGCGGCAACCTTTTCAGGATCAAACCCTGCAAAGGCCCGTTCATAACCCTGCCGCCTCTTCAATATGGTGATCCAGGAAAGACCTGCCTGGGCCGATTCCAGGATGAGAAACTCGAATAGTTTTTTGTCGTCATGGACCGGCACCCCCCATTCGATATCATGGTATCTGATATATTCAGGGTCCCGGGTGACCCAGTGGCACCGGTGACGGACGGTTTCGCTCTTTTTTTCCAATGCACAGCCTCCCTGGTATTTTTTTATAAAAAAACTCGCCACCTCCTTTAGTAGTCCCTTTGCGGCATCCCTGTCAAGGAGTCTTCACCCTGTAAAGGTTGGGCCAGGTTGAGGAAAATTGCACTATTTCATTGATTCACCGCCGGATTTGATCTATTCTCTTTTCCCATGGATATATTAAAGTTTTCAATTCCGGAAATTTTTTTCGGGCGCAGGAGTATCCAATACGCCGGCACCTGTGCCAGACGTCTTGGCGGAAAAAAGATCTTTTTTGTTTCCGACCGGGGACTTGAACAAACGGGATGGCTCGACTCGGTCTTTGCCTTCCTGGACCTGGAAGGTATCGAGTATGTCTATTACGCCAACGTGGATGCCAACCCCAAAGACTGGCAGGTGGAGCAGGGGGCGGACCTGTATAAAAAAGAGGGATGCGATATTGTCATGGCCCTTGGCGGCGGCAGTCCCATGGATGCGGCAAAGGGAATCGCCCTTGTGGTGAGCAACGGGGGGAGGGTCCAGGATTATGAAGGGGCAAACCGCATTGAGCTCCCCCTGCCGCCGATGATCTTTATCCCGTCCACAGCCAGCAGCGGTGCCGACATCTCCCAGTTTGCCATTATCACCGATGTGGCGCGCAACGTCAAGATGTCCATCATCAGCCGCACCCTGGTGCCCAATATTTCCATCATCGATCCCCAGCTGCTGACCACCAAGACGGAAGAGCTGATCATTGCGGCGGCCATCGATGCCCTGAGCCATGCCATTGAATCCTACGTCTCCCTGATTGCCTTTCCCTTTACCGAAATGCAGTCGTTAAAAGCCATCGAGCTTATCCTGGAACATCTCGTACCGGCCCTTGAAACCCGCTCCCTGGACCACCTTGAGCAGTTGAGCATTGCCGGCACTGCATCTGCCATGGCTTTCAGCAATGCAAGCCTTGGACTGGACCACGCCCTTGCCCACTCCATCGGCGGCATGAACGACATCGCCCACGGTCTGATCCATCCCATTCTCCTGCCCCACGTGATGCAGTACAACCTTTCCGCCTGTGAACAGAAAACGGCAGAGATCGGGAAAATCGTGCTGGGAAAATCCCTGGGCACTGCCAGGGCCACGGCAGAAGGCGGCATTGCCGAACTCGAGGCGTTTTTCCACTCCTTTAAGATTGCATCCCGCTTAAAAGAGATCCTCCCAGACCGGTCGGTACTGCCCCGGATCGCCACCATGGCCTGCCAGGATTCCTGTCTGCTGAGCAATCCCAGGAAGGCCGACACCGGTGATATCCTTGAAATCTGCAAAAAGGCGTGGTAATGACAACACTTGAAGACATCGTAGGCCTTGAACATACACGGCTTCTCTTTTTCGAAAAGCTCAAGCAGAAGATCAGCGAGCTGGAAGCGGCCAACCTGGAGATTGACCAGAAACGGTTGAAAATCCAGGCCATACTGGATGGCATTACCGATGTGATTGCCGTGGTGTCATCGGATTTCAAGATTCTCTCGGTCAATGAAATCTTTTTCGATGTTTTCAAAATCAGCTGCCCAGAACAACGCTTCTGTTACACCGTTTTCAGACAGACAAACGACGTGTGCAGGGAGTGTCCCCTGGTGACGGCCAAAACCAGCCACCGGATCTGCCGAAGACAGATGACAATGCCCGCCGGCAACACCCGGCGGCAGTTTGAAATCACCGTCTCCCCCCTTCATAAATCCGACAGCAGGCACGACGATTATCTGCTGCTCATGCGGGACATCACAACGGAAAAAGAGTACGAGGCAAACTATCTCTACTCGGAAAAAATGGCCACCATCGGGGTGCTTGCCGCAGGGGTCGCCCATGAAATAAACAACCCCCTCACAGCTGTCAGCGGCTTTTCCAAAGGGCTGAAACGGCGGATCCCAAAACTTGAAAAGCTGTTGAACCAGAACGACCAGGGCGCAGCCGAGCTGGTCGAGGATTTTAAGGAGTACACCGAGACGATTCTCAACGAATGCAACCGGTGCAGGGATATTGTGAAGACCCTTCTCACCTTCAGCCCCAGAAAAAACGCCGATTTTTCAAAAATCAACCTGAATTTCCTTGTCAAAGATGTCTTTAAATTGATCCATTACCGGCTCAAGCATTTTCCTGTCTGTCCCGTTCACCTGGAACTCACCGACACGCCTCCCCATGTCATGGGGGTGGCTGCGGAACTCAAACAGGTGATGATCAACCTGCTGTTCAACGCCGTTGATGCCATTTCCCTTGAGGAGACCATCACCCTTGCCACACGGGAAGAGCAGGAATGGGTTGTCTTCTCCGTTGCCGATACCGGCCACGGCATCCCGGAAAAACACCTGGACAAGATCTTTGACCCGTTTTTTACAACCAAGGCCCTGGGCAAGGGAACCGGTATCGGCCTTGCCGCCTGCTACAATATCGTCAAACAACACAACGGCGAGCTGACCGTTGAAACCACGGAGAACAGAGGCACCACTTTTTCCATGAAGCTGCCCCGTTGGAAAAGGGCATTATCGTGAATGATAGAGCGGAGATGATAAACATTCTGGTGGTGGACGATGAACCCTCCATCTGCCGCTTGATTGAAAAGGAGATCGCCTCTTCCAGGAGAAGTGTTCAAACGGCAAAAAGCAGAACCGATGCCATAAAAGCCGTGAAAAAGCGCTCCTTTGACATTGTGATCCTCGACATCTGCCTGCCCGATGCCAACGGCATTGAACTGATGGAAGAGTTCCAGGCGGAAATCCCCCTGGTGCAAATAATCCTGATCACAGGTTTTGGCGAGGTGGAGGATGCTGTCCAGGCCATGAAAATGGGAGCCTACGACTATATTACCAAACCCTTTGACCTTGACAGGCTGGAAATCGTCATTGAAAAGGCCTTTCAGCAGGTGGTTCTTGCCAGGGAAAACCTTATTCTCCGGCACGGGCAGAACCAGGAGAATAAAAAGCCCATGCATTTTGTGGGACACTCGGCAGCCACCGAGCACCTGCGCTTTATGGTGAAAAAAGTGGCGCCGGCCGGTGTTTCCGTTCTTCTTACCGGAGAGAGCGGCACGGGAAAAAATGTTGTGGCAAAGCTGATCCACAGCCAGAGCCTGCGATCGCCGATTCCCCTGATCACCAAGAGCTGCGCCACCCTGCAGCCGGAACTGATCCGAAGCGAATTGTTCGGCCATAAAAAGGGGGCCTTTACAGGGGCTGAAACTGCCCAGGAGGGACTGCTCTCCATGGCTGACAAGGGGACCCTTTTCCTCGACGAAATCGGGGACCTTCCCCTGAAGGTTCAGCCGTCGTTTTTACGGCTCCTGGAAAACCAGACCTTTCGAAGGGTCGGCGGCAAACATGAAAAACAGGTGGATATCCGTTTCATCTTTGCCACCAACAGGAATCTTCAAAAAGAGGTGGAAGCGGGCCGGTTCAACGAGGCCCTTTTCCACCGGCTCAATGTCTTCAACATCACGATTCTCCCCTTGAGAAAACGCAAAGAGGAGATCCCCGTCCTGGCCGACTATTTCCTCGGCCTGCTCCAGCCGGAGCATACCCGGTACAAAATAGCAAGCCGGTCAAAACAGCTCCTCCTGGGGTATGACTGGCCGGGCAATGTGCGTGAACTTTACAACGTCATTGAAAGAGGCGTTATTCTTGCTGAAAACGGTGTGATCACCGAACAGGCCCTCCCCTTTGATCTCCTTCGGTCATCCGGTCAAGGGGAGGAAAGCCACGGCCCCTCCTCCCTGGCCGAAGTGGAACAGGACCATATAAATCGGGTGCTGGAATACACCAGCGGCCATCGTGCCAGGGCGGCAGATCTTCTTGGCATCAGCCGCAAGACCCTCTACCGCAAACTCCAGGAAAAACCCGAATAGACCCTTCCCTGGGATATCCCCGCCCTGCAGCAGTGAACCAACGGGCTTTATCTTCACTTCGGCCAAATTTATTGGTTCTCGTCGGCCAACGGGGTCACCCCTTGTGTTATCGGGCTTTTTCACCCAAAGGTCTTCGCCTTTTGCAGCTCTTCCTCGGTGAAATCCCAGGTCACATCGTGGGGAGCAAAATTTTCCCGGAACATTTCAGGAAGTCTGTCATCCTTCGGGGTGAACCCGGCCCTGAGATTAAACTCGTTTTCATTTTCCAGTATGGAGATGCCGAGTTTCACCACATCATCCGGTGTTAAAGAGATGCCGTACCGGGCATTGATCAGATCCACAATAAGGGGCACACCGTTTTCATCGTCCAGGACGGGAAAGGCAACAAAGAGACACAGCCCTGTTGCATCAATGGCTGCAGTGGCAATCTGGAGATTCTTTGAGAGATCCACCTGTCCTTCCGGCTTCAACGGATCGATAGTGCCGCCAACACCCAGAATGTTTGCCGTCACCGCATACCCCGCTGTATGGTCAGCCCCCTGGGGGGTTGTGGCATAGGTGATGCCCACCCCTTTGACGGCCCTTGGATCATAGGCCGGTATGGCCTGTTTTTTCACCGTTGGAACGCGATCAATACCAAAGGCCTGGCCGGCAAAGGCGGCCCCGCTTCCGATGATTCTGCCCATGGCATCACTGGTGCCGACTTTTTTCAGCAGCTCGATGGCCCCGTTGGCATCGCCCCAATCGATGATCCCGGCTTCCATGGCAAGACCGATGGTCACACCGGTGTCGATGGTATCAAGTCCCACATCGTCGCAAATGGCATCCATCTGTGCAATGGCATCCAGATCCTTTATCATGGCATGGGCCCCAAAGGCCCAGATGGTTTCATATTCAAACCCCGATGTGACCACACCGCCCTTTTCGTCGGTATAGCACTGGGAACATTTGATAACGCATCCGGGATGACACCCCTCCTTGACAATCCCCTTGCGCTGCCGCATCAGCCCGGTCATTTTTTCGCCTGAGATATCACCGGCATGGTCAAACCGTCCTGAACGGAAATTTTTCGTGGGAAGGGCACCGGCTTCATTGAGGATGTTGATCAGCACGGCCGTTCCGTATTCCCCCAGGGCCTGACCCGAAACCGGGTGATCGGTGATGAGTTTTGTCCATGCCCTGTTGGCGGTTTTAAAGGCGTCAGGATCGGCAATGGTGACCTTATCGGCACCGGTGTCATCCACCACAACGGCCTTGATTCCCTTGGAACCCATCACGGCTCCCATCCCCCCCCGGCCTGCTGCCCGGCCGGGCCTTCCGGCGGGATCGGCACTCTGGATACTCGCCGCTGAAAGCCGCTGTTCTCCTGCAGCACCGATGCACATCACCCCTGCCTTTTTTCCATACTTCTCCTGCAGCGCGGCAATGGTGCGGTTGGTACCCATTCCGGCATAGGCATCACCAGGCTGGATAGTTACCCCCTCCCTGGTGATCACAACAACGCAAAATTCTGTATCGGGCTCTGGTTTATCTTCCAGGACAACCGCCTTTATCCCCAGCTTTGCCAGTTTCTGGGCAACGGTTCCCCCGGAGTTGCTCTCCTTGATTCCCCCTGTCATGGGCGACTTTGCCCCCACGGACAACCGGCCCGAATTGGTCGCTGGTGAGCCGCTGAGCAGCCCCGGGGCGATGATAAGCCTGTTTAACCGCCCAAGGGGGTGACAGGTCGGCGGCACTTCATCCAAAACCATTTTTGAGGTCAAACCTCTTCCGCCAAGGGCCGACAATTCCCGGGAAGGGGTATCAACCCTGTATTCTCTGGTTTGTGTATTTATTCTAATGATTTGTGACATATCCATTCCTCTGTAAAAAAGTTGTCTGTTCTTTGCTGTTCAGGGTTACAACCCATTTCAGACTGAAAATGAGTTTTTCAATGGTTTGCTGGGGCAGGAGGCGGGTTCCATGAACCGGGGTTTTTGGATAACGGCCATGAGCAGCGTGCTCACAACAAACCATGAAAGCCATCAGTTGTCAGTAAGCAGCAGGTATCTATTGGAAGCTGATAACTGAGTACTGAAGGCTGATAACTTTCTTATAACGGCCATGCCCTGCGGACACAACAAAGAGAGAAAGTCGAATTAGAGGCAGCCGGTTCGGGGTTTTGCCCGTAGCGGTTTTGAGCGGCAGCTGTGAGCACGGATGCTCAAAACAGCTGCCGCTCACCTCGGAGCAGCCCATGGACGGGCTGCGAGAATGAGCGTAGGGCAATACCCCGAATCGGCTGCCGGGATTACACGACTTTCATATAAACCGGCATGACCGGTAATTTCAAAAGGCCTGAACAGGGCAGAAAGAAAAGCAGGTTGATATGGATTTTGACTATTTTACATACCTTTTTTTGGGGGGACTGACCCGGGGAAGCATCTACGCCCTCATCGCCCTTGGCTACACCATGGTTTACGGTATCATCGAGCTGATCAACTTTGCCCATGGTGAGATTTACATGATCGGCGCCTTTACCTCCCTTATCATCTCCAGTGTGCTGACCATGATGGGCCTGCCAGATGTGGCCGTGATCATCGTTGCCGCCGCCGCGGCAGTGATCTACGCCAGCGCCTACGGGTTCACCATCGAGAAGATCGCCTACAAGCCTTTGCGGGACGCCAACGCCCCCCGCCTGTCGGCTTTGATCAGCGCCATCGGCATGTCCCTTTTTCTCCAGAACTACGTGCTTCTGGCCCAGACATCGGACTTTCTGCCCTTTCCAAGCCTGATTCCCGATTTCGAGTTCTGGGAGCCCTATGCCCACCTGCTCACCTCTCCGGAGCTTGTGATACTGATCACCACCCTGACGGTGATGATTCTGCTGACCATCCTCATCAAATTCACCCGGATCGGCAAGGCCATGCGGGCCACCTCCCAGGACAAGGTGATGGCCTCCCTCCTGGGAATCAACGTCAACCGGGTCGTGTCGGTCACCTTCATCGTGGGGTCGGCCACGGCGGCCATCGGCGGGGTACTCATCGCCTCCCACATCGGGCAGATCAACTTCTACATGGGGTTCATTGCCGGCATCAAGGCCTTTGTGGCGGCGGTTCTCGGCGGCATCGGCTCCATACCCGGCGCCGTGGTGGGCTCGCTGATCCTCGGATGGACCGAAAGTTTCTTCACCGGCTACATCTCCAGCGACTACGAGGACGTATTTGCCTTTTTGTTCCTCGTCTTGATTTTGATCTTCCGGCCGTCGGGCATCATGGGCAAGTCTGAAACCCAGAAAGTTTAATTTTTACAAAAGAATTTTATGATGATAACTGCAAAAGACGAAATAAAAAAATCGGTTCTGGCATCCGTCTGGTTCATGTTCCTGACCTTTCCCATCATGGTGATCCGGGTCAACACGGTGGAGGATGTTGTGGAGTGGCGCTGGGCCAACATGGTTTTTGTCGGGGTGGGGGCTTTCTTTCTCTCCATGCTGTGGCGGTACATGATCCGGCGCAAGGAGATGGGGGCGGCAAAGGAGAAACAGGAGCAGCTTTCCCTGCTCCAGCGGCTGGTGCTGAACCAGAAGGTCTTTTTCCCCATTGTCGGGGCTGCAGTACTCTTTACCCTGGTCTTTCCCCACGTTTTTTCCATGTACCAGACCAGCATCATGATTTCAGCCTTGATCTACGTGATGCTGGGGCTGGGGCTGAACATCGTCATCGGCCTGGCGGGTCTGCTCGACCTTGGCTATGTGGCCTTTTTTGCCGTGGGCGCCTACTCCTACGCCCTGCTCAACTTCCACTACGGCCTGGTATTCTGGTTTGCCCTTCCCCTGGGGGGCTTGCTGGCACTGTTTTTCGGCGTGCTTTTCGGGTACCCGGTGCTGCGGCTCCGGGGGGATTACCTTGCCATTGTGACCCTGGGGTTCGGGGAGATCATCCGCCTGGTGCTTGAAAACTGGAAAGCCTTCTCCTTTGGCCCCAGCGGCATTGCCAATATCCCGAAACCCCCGTTTTTCGGCATCGATCTCTCCCTCAACGGCACAACCATCTATCTCTACTACATCATAGTGGTTTTGGTCATCTTTACCATCTTTGTTATCAACCGGCTCCAGGATTCGCGCATCGGCCGGGCCTGGATCGCTCTGAAGGACGACGAGATCGCCTGCCAGGCCATGGGCATCGACAAGGCAAAGACAAAGCTCAGGGCCTTTGGTCTGGGCGCCATGTGGGCCGGCATGGGCGGGGTGGTCTTTGCGGCCAAAACCTCGTTTATCAATCCTGCCAGTTTCACCATCTGGGAGTCGGTGATCATCCTCTGCACCGTTGTCCTCGGCGGCATGGGCTCGATCACCGGCGTTATCTGCGGCGCACTGCTTCTGATCCTTCTGCCGGAATACCTTCGGGCCTTTGCCGAGTTCAGGATGATCATCTTTGGCGCCGTGCTGGTGCTGATGATGGTGTTTCGACCCGGCGGCATGATCGAGAATGTGCGGAGAACATACAAATTTGAAAAATCCTAGGGGTGTTGGCACGGCCAGACCCGGATATTCCAGGTAAAGCAATGAAACCAATTCTTGAAGTAAAAAACATGTGCATGAATTTTGGCGGACTCCGGGCCATTGACAGCCTTGACATCTCCATCAAAGCCGGAGAGATTGCCGCACTGATCGGTCCCAACGGCGCCGGCAAGACCACCTTTTTCAACTGCATCACCGGCATTTACAAGCCCACCACCGGCGATGTGCTCATCTCCCGGGACCAGAAGGAGCAGGAGCGGATCAACGGGCTCAAACCCAATGTGGTGACCAAAAAAGGACTTGCCAGAACCTTTCAGAACATCCGCCTCTTCTCGTCCATGACCGTCCTGGAGAATGTGATGATCGGCTGCCACCCCGTGACCCGAACCGGGGTGCTCGGTGCCATCTTCCGGGGAAAGGCCGCCAGGGCCGAGGAGCGTCTCATCGTGGAAAAGTCCTACGCCATTCTCGAAAAGATAGGCCTCGATATGTACGTGGACGACCTTGCCACCAGCCTGCCCTACGGCGCCCAGCGACGGCTGGAGATCGCCCGGGCCATGGCGACGGATCCCTTTCTGCTGCTGCTGGACGAGCCGGCAGCCGGCATGAACCCCCAGGAGACCCAGCGGCTGGACGATTTGATCATCAAGATCAGAAACGAGGAGAACATCTCCATCCTCCTCATCGAACACGACATGAAGCTTGTCATGAGCCTTTCCGACACCATCCATGTGGTGGATTACGGCAAGAAGATCGGCGAGGGCTCCCCCGAAGATATCCGAAACAACCCCGCAGTGATCAAAGCGTACCTGGGAGAGGAGATCGATGCTTAAGCTTGAAAACATCAACACATACTACGGAAACATCCAGGCCCTGAAGAATATCAACATGGAGGTGGCACAGGGGGAGATCATCGCCCTCATCGGGGCCAACGGCGCCGGCAAATCCACCACCCTCATGACCATATCCGGGGTTGTGCCGGCCCGGGAGGGGAACGTGGTTTTCCAGGGGAAATCGATCCAGGGAATGACCCCGGACAGGATCGTCGCCCTCGGCATCAGCCAGGTGCCCGAAGGACGGCGGATCTTTCCCTATCTGACGGTGCTTGAAAACCTTGACATGGGCACCTTTCTGCGCAAGGATACCGACGGCATCAAAGAGGACATGGACTATATCTTTGAGCTTTTTCCCATTCTGGCCGAGCGGCGCCACCAGGCCGGGGGCACCCTCACCGGCGGCGAGCAGCAGATGCTGGCCATCTCCAGGGCCATCATGTCAAAACCCGAATTGATGCTGCTGGACGAACCCTCCCTGGGCCTTGCCCCGATCATCACCAAGCAGATTTTCGACATCATCAAGAAGATCAACAAGGAGAGCAACACCACGATCTTTCTTGTCGAGCAGAACGCCAACCTCGCCTTGAAGGTGGCGGACCGGGGGTATGTCATGGAGACCGGTGCCATCACCATGACCGACACCGGCGCAAACCTCATGGCCAACGAGGATGTCAAAAAGGCATACCTCGGCATATAAGAAATTGAAGATCAAAAGTTTCCTGGTCATCACAGATTCGGGAAAGATCGGCTGAATCCGTGATGACCAGCCGGATTTTTAAAATATGCTGGTTTTTTATTGACAAAGCAGATGGGACTATATATTTTTGCATTTAGCAAATTGGCTAAATAGCTAAAAATAAAAATAAAAAACAGTGTGAAATTGAACGGCCCGGAGAATTTAAAGTATTTGTTTACTTAAAAAGGAGATGATACTGCAAATGGAACAAAAAGACAAGGCAGCAGAGATTAGTTTTTTTGAAAAGAATCTGACGGTATGGGTAATTTTGTGCATGGTTGCAGGGGTGCTGATCGGAAAGTTCCTCCCGGTTATTCCCCAGGTGCTGTCCCGGTTTGAATACGCCAAAGTCTCCATCCCCATCGCGGTGCTGATCTGGCTGATGATTTATCCCATGATGATGAAAGTTGACTTTGCCAGTATCAAAGACGTCGGCAGGAGCCCGAAAGGCCTTATCCTGACCTGGATCGTCAACTGGCTGATCAAACCCTTCACCATGTTCGGTATTGCCGCATTTTTCTTCCATGTGGTATTCAGGGCGTTGATTCCCCCGGATCTGGCCAGGGACTATCTGGCCGGCGCCGTACTTCTGGGAGCTGCCCCGTGTACGGCCATGGTCTTTGTCTGGAGCCATCTGACCAGGGGAAACCCGGCATATACGGTGGTGCAGGTGGCCACCAACGACCTGATCATCCTGATCGCCTTTACCCCCATCGTTGGACTGCTGCTGGGAGTGGGCGGATTCACCATTCCATGGAACACCCTGCTGCTGTCGGTATTCCTGTTTGTGGTCATTCCCCTGGCCGGCGGGATTTTCACCCGGAACATGGTAATCAAGAACAAAGGAAAAGCCTATTTCAACGATGCGTTTCTTCCCCGGTTCAACAATGTCACCATCGGCGGTCTTTTGCTGACCCTTGTCCTTATTTTTTCTTTCCAGGGGGACGTTATTCTGGACAATCCCCTGCATATCGTTCTCATTGCCGTGCCCCTGGTGATTCAGACCCTTTTTATTTTTTTCATCGCATACCTGACCGCAAAAAAAATTGGGCTTCGGCATGATGTCGCCGCACCTGCCGGTATGATAGGGGCATCCAATTTTTTCGAACTGGCCGTCGCCGTTGCCATCACCCTGTTCGGTGCCTCCTCTCCCGCGGTGCTGGCCACCATTGTCGGGGTCCTGGTCGAGGTGCCGGTCATGCTCTTTCTGGTCCGGGTGGCCAACCGGACAACCCACTGGTTCGAATAATTGGGGTCAGAGTAAAATTAAATGTAAATGTAATTGGGGTCAGTGGTGTCAGTGGCGGGTTTGGTCATAACATCGGTCACTCGTCATTTGGCGGGCCAACGGGGTCAGGCCAACGGGGTCAGGCTTTTGTTATTGACGTTACCGGACAGAAAAGCACAATCAAACCATAAAGCACACGATAATGTTAATAACGAAAGCCTGACCCCATCCCGGGGTGGCCGATTTTATGACCAAGCCCTCAGTGTCTAATTGAATAATTGTGAATAATTGGGGTCAATGTCTAATTGGGACCAGTGTAATTGGGGTCAGTAAATGTCAAGCGATTGCACCCCCAACCGGCCTGCCTCTCTTTTTTTGCTTCTTTTTTTTCAACCGGCCTGCCTCTCTTTTTTTTACTTTAACCCGTATGCCTGCAATAAATAAACAGGATCGATAATCATGACCTAAGGGATCTTCCAAAAAATAATCCACGCATATAGCTTGTCTTTTTTGAGTTTTCCTTTAACCATCCGGCATATGCGGCATGATGAACTTGGTCATAACATCGGCCACTCGCCACATTTTTCGGGCCAACGGGGTCAGGCTTTCGTTATTAACGTTTTATAAGAAACGCTCGCCAGAGCATTGCCGTTAGCGGCGTTTCATCTTTCGTTGTGGCCGATTCCATCACCATGGACCGGCCATGCCGGTTATATGAAAGTCGTGTAATCCCGGCAGCCGATTCGGGGTATTGCCCTAGGCTCATGGAACCAGGACTCCTCTTCGAGTGACGCAGCCCGTCCATGGACTGCTCCGAGGTGAGCGGCAGCTGTTTTGAGCATCCATGCTCACAGCTACCGCTCAAAACCGCTACGGGCAAAACCCCGAACCGGCTGCCTCTGCATCGAACTTGGCTCCGCATCTACGACCCATGCTTTGTTGTGCCCGTAGGGCATGGCCGTTATAATGTACTGTATGGTTTAATTGTGGGCCTTGATCATCATTTCGCCCAAAGGGGTCAGGCGTTTCTTATTCGTCGTTCTCAAACAATGAAGACACACTGCATAGACAGTTAAGATAATGACAATAAGTAAAGCCTGCCCCACCTGCGATGGACAATTGTATGATCAAGGCCTGCAATATTTATTTAATTTTATTTATTTAATTTTACTCTGACCCCATTTATTTAAGAAGGGACCATAGGAACTTGATCCCGATTAATATTAAAACCCCGCCAAGCAGCCGTTTAACACTTTGGGGCTTCATTTTTTTCTGCATCACCCGGGTACCCAGATATCCTCCGATCCAGGCGGCCAGCCCGGCAAAAGCAAGAATTTTAACGGACACCGATCCCATGGCAGCATAGGTTACAAATGCGGAAAACGATGAAAACGGCACGGAAAAGGCCGTCACCATGGCCACTTTTTTGGGGTTGAATCCCTGGACCACCATCAGGGGGGAAATAATACCTCCTCCGCCAACTCCAAGAAGTCCTGAGACAAATCCGGCCAGCACGCCGACACCCAGGGGGCCTGCAAAGGGACGATCCTCCCGGTACTGGTCTGCATACCTTGCACCCTTGAAAAAAATCATCATGGAGCCGGAAAAAAATAAAAAAAAGATAAAAATAAACAGAAGGGTCCGTGTGGGCAGAAAATGACCGGCCCAGGCACCCACCGGTGCCATCAAAATGGACGAGGCAATGATTGGCAACCCCAGTTTCACGTCCAGATTCTTTTCCTTGAAATTGGACCAGGTGGCCCCGAGCATGCTTACGCAGTTGACAAACAGCCCGGTGGGCCGGGCCAGGTTAAAGGGGACCCCAAGCCAGGATAAGGCCGGAATGAGAATAACTGCGGATCCCACGCCTCCCAGGGCGAAAATGAAACTTAAGGCAAATGAGAGAAAAGCAATGATAAGAATATGAGGTTCCATCTAATTTGTCCTTTACCATAGAAAAAATACCGGCAGGCTGTGTTGATTTTTACTCTGCCGGTATGGAGATTAGGGCCTTGGTTTACATTTTGGCCAATGGGCCTGGTTTAAAGGCCTGAGCCATATCCTCGGAAGAGGCAGTAAGCCCCTTTACTTCCTCATACCCGTTGGCCAGTAGATAAGTGTAGGCCACTGCTCCCCTGAATACCGAAGAGCAGAATGTGATGATAAATTTATCCCTGGGAACTTCGTCCAGCCGGTCCGGCAGCTCATTCAGGGGGATATGCAGGGAAAAAGGGAAAGAAAGGTATTTGACTTCCTCCTCTGCCCGAACATCCAGAAATAAAAAGTGATCATTGCCAAGCACGTTGCGCATCCCTTCGATGCTCATTCCGTGCTCGCCGGAACCAAAAAACTGAAAATCCATTTCCTTTAATACCTGATTCAAATCGTTCATGTCAGTTGTTTCCTTAGATTGTAAGTTGATTGATTGAAGCGCCTGGAGGCCAGCCAGGCAAGACCTGGCGAAAGGCCCAGTTCTATTCTCGCAATGCCTCCGGGCTTTGCTTTGATGTGATCGGCAGCTCCTTTTTGCTTTTGCACCAGTGCTGACCGCTGCCGTTCAAAACCGGTCAGGAAAGAAATCTCCGCCCTAATAATCCAGATTGAACTGCATCATATACCGGGAGAGTTTTTCACGCTGGACTCTACCCATATCGGGGCAATCCTCTGGTCCTTTTGCCCCTTCAGCCACCTTGGTGGCAAAAACCATGCATGTAGGTTCGCCACACTCCCTGCAGTTGGTTTTGGGCAGCAGCTTTAATATTTCAATAATGCCCGGCCTTGGCATTCCTTCAGTGCTGGGTTCTATATTCTCTTTGTTATCCCACGCGGCATTGATTTCATTTTTCATCCATTCCACGATTTTCCGGGCTTCGATTTCATCTTTCAGGGCGTTAACGGCAATTTTATCTCCATGAACCGTAATCAATTTCCCCTGGGCCCGAAAAATTACTGCCGGCGGGTCTTGCAGGTATTCGAATCCGCCGAGAACAGAATTGAGATAAGGAAGAACGTCACTGACATCTTGTTCAAGGTGAGCAAAACAATGAACCCCTTTTGCATCTGCCTGGCATTTTGATTTGAATATTTCCAATTTATAATCTTTTAAGAACATTTCTCTTCCTTTCTCCGATCGTTATAAACCGTGTCGGAGTGTGTAGATTTTTTATCCATAAAATCAAAGATTTATTCAAACCCTCAACGACATGGACTGTGTTATGGGCAGCGTAAAACCCCTTCCAATAAATCGTTAAAATGTAATATATAGATATATCTTTCGATTGTCAAGTCTCTCAGATAAAAAATACATAAAAATCCAATGACAGCGACCGCCTGGTCACCGGGCGGTACTGCCATTAAAAGGATACCCTTGTTGCCTGCCGGAGTTTGACCACGATCTTCTCCATCACTTAGGCAAACTTCAAATCGGCCAGGAAAGTTACCGGCATTGCCATGTTTTACGGTTGACCCCCATATCGATATAATGTTATATAGAGCTATGGTTATATAATACCCATGGCAGCGTGCTCACAACAAAGATAAATAATCGAATTTGAGGCAGCCGATCCGGGTTTTGCCCCTATCAGCCTTTAATACCGATCCGGCACGCCTTGAACGAGCTGAAGGATAGGTTAAACCTGCCCGCCTCACCCTGTTTTTTTAACAACAAAGGAGTAACCATTGAAACGCATATTTCGTATTGGAATACTGGTGCTGGCGGTCATCTGCCTAGTCGGCGGGGCCATGCTTCTGGTCAAACAGAAAAAAAAGGAACTGAGCCAAACCACGGCCTACGGCGTAAAGCCCCGACCGGTGACCGTGGCCAAAGCAAAGAGAGGGGGAATGACCCTGGAAAAACAGTACCTGGCGGTGGTGGAGGCGGTTCGACAGGCCGACATCTCGGCCCGGGTGACGGCTGTGGTGGAAGAGATCCGTGTGGATGAAGGCGACCGGGTCAAAGCGGGAGCCGTTCTGGCTAAACTCGATGCCAAAGAGGTTGAACACGCTGTTGACGCCGTGTCCGCCCGCATTGAGCAGGCTGCAGCCGAGCTTTCCGGCAGCCGGGCCACGGCAAAAGCCATGGAAAAATCCCACGATTACTGGCAGGCCGAGAAAAAAAGGGACATGACCCTGGCGGAAAAAGGTGCGATCGCTGAGTCCGAAGCCCAGCAGACCGCAGAAAAAGCCGCCGACATCAGGGGAAAACGCACTGCGGCCCGGAAGAAATCCGTGGCCCTTGAAAAACAGATCGATGCCTTAAAAAAACAGAAGGCCGAACTGCTCACCCGGCACGGCTATTACACCTTAAAGAGCCCTTTTGACGGAATTGTCACCATGCGTCTGTCAGATACCGGAGAGATGGCCGCTCCATCGACCCCCCTCTTTACGGTTCAGGACCGCTCCGGCGTCAAGCTCGCCTTTGACGTACCACAGAAGGACCTGCCCGAAGTACACCAGGGGCTGACCGCCGGTTTCAAGGTAAACGGCGACAGGCAAAATGCCGAAATCCGGCTCATGGAACCGGCCATGGACAAGGCAAAAATGATGCGGTCCGAAATCTGGCTGGACAGTGCCACTGCAGCCGGTCTCGTCCCGGGCGCTTATCTGCCGGTCACCGTTATGGTTAAACAGCTCACCGACGTGACCCTGCTTCCGGCTTCGGCCCTTATCGAAGGACCCCGGGGCAGGACCCATGTCTTTACAGTAAAAGAAAAAACACTTTCTTCAACGCCGGTGCGGCTCCTGGGGCGCACCGCGGACCGGGTGGCGGTCCGGGGGATCGATGGGGAAACAGAGGTGGTCGAAAACACCTATCTTGGCTGGGCCACCCTCTCATCCGGCCAGAAGGTGGAGGTGGTACAATGAATCTAAGCCGGGCATCACTGAATCATCCCTACGCGGTTGCGGCAGCGGTTCTGCTGGTGGCTGCCATGGGGATTATCGGCTTTCTGCGTACGCCATCGGAACTTTTTCCCGACACCTTCGCCCCCCAGGTGGTGGTGGTCACCGTGCAGCCCGGGGCCGCCGCCGACGATGTCAGCGACAAGATCACCGAAATCATTGAAAAAGAGCTCAACACCGTAAGCGGCCTTGTGAGCATCCGCAGCACCAGCCGCAACCAGGTCTCCTCGGTCATGGCGGAATTTTCCTACAGCAAAGACCCGGGCCAGGCCCTTCTGGACGTGCAGAACGCCATGGCCCGCATCCGGGCGGATCTTCCGGCAAACGCACAGGAACCCAAACTCTATCGCCTCAGCGATGCCACGGCCCGACCGCTGCTCACCCTGGCCCTGGGGCCGAAAGAAAACAGCCGGCGCACTCTTTCCGAAATCCGGCTGCTGGCGGAAAATCAGATCCAGGACCGGATTTTGAGCATAGAAGGCGTGGCCGACGTGGACGTGTTCGGCGGCCACCAGCCGGAAATAAGGGTACGGGTGGACCGGGACAGGCTTGCTGCCAACGATGTCTCCATCGGCGAGGTCATGGGGGTTTTGGCCGAACAGAACATCTCAGCCCCGGCAGGCAATATTTATGCGGGCGACAGCGAGTACCTGGTGCGCATTGCAGGAGAATTCAAAAATTTGAGAGAAATTGCGCAGCTGCCCATCCGACGTCCCGGCCAAGGCCTGCTGCGCATCTCTGATGTGGCCGAGGTGGAACTTGCCGAACAGGAGCCGCGCTCGGCCTATCACGGAAACGGGAAACCGGCCATCGCCCTGGGCGTCATCAAGCCCGAAGGCGGCAAAACCGTGGCGGCCATTGAACGGGTCAAAGCCTTTCTGCCGGAACTTGCCGCCCTATACCCGGACATTGCCTTTGAAC
>JAWOGI010000267.1:0-10091 GCA_046496975.1 Desulfobacteraceae bacterium
CCGAGCTGCTCCAGGGAAGAAGTCTCGACCAGCTTGACCGTTTTTCCCTGCCCAGCCTGGATCTTGAAGCCACGGGGGATCCCCAGAACATCGAGGCCCACTTCATCGATTCCAGCGGCACCATCCCCTGGCAGATGCTCAAAGACAGCCCCGACCACCCCTTTGTCCACTGGGGAGTCAAAAAAAGCAACAAAGAGCTGAAATCCTCCCTGCTCACCCTGCTCGACGACCAGGGGTACCAGGTCTACCTGGCCGAGTACCGCCACCTGGGCATTGATGTCTGCCGCATCGTGGTACCGGGCTTTTCCGAGATTTACCCGGTGGAGGACCTCTGCTGGAACAACAGCGGCCAGGCCATCTTTCTTCAAACCCCCATGTTGTCTCTTGCAAGCTTGACCCGGCAAGAGCTTCAGGCCCTTTCAGACAAGCTTGCCGGTGCAGAGCTCAGTGATCTTCAGCCCCTTGCCGGTCTGCTGGGCATTCCCATGGAAGAGGATTCCATCTGGCAGGAGCTCTACCTGCCCGAGATCAAGGCCCACATCTTTCTTGCCCTTGGCAGCCATGAAGATGCCCGGTTTGAAATTGAAAACCTTCTTTTTTCAGGGTATCTCAGCCCGTCCAGAAGGAAGCAGTACCAATGCCTCTTGACCCTGATGACCCTGCAGAACAGAGGAATTGATGCCGACAGCTACAACCGGGTATTGACCGGCTGCTTTGGTGCCAAAGTCCTGGCCGACGCCGTTGAGATGCTGGCCGGCAGAAAACGGTTTTGCGGACTGGAGGCCATGGAAAAATTTCAAGAGCTGCCCTCCCGCAGATCACTGATCCGAGCCTACCACAAAAACCAGACAGCCAAAAAGCAGGAACTCCACCAGGAAAGTTTCATATAAAAAAAAATAATAAAAAGGAACAAGAATGGACCCATTTGCCAGCAAAACCAAACAGTGGATAGACGAAGGACGAGACCCGCGAAGCGCCCATTGGCAGGCTGGTCTTGAAACGGTTATGAATCGCTTTTCCCAGCTCCTTGAGCCGGGATGCCTGGTGCCGGTTCAGCCCCTGGAAGAAAAAGATGTGCCGGTCTTCAACGAGGCCATGGAGAGGATCGATCTGAGTCCCGACCTCCTGGCGGCCTTTTTGCCCCCTGGTGTTGCCAATGCCATTGTACCGCCGGATGCGGCGAAAGAGCTGTTGCGAATTGACCCGGCAAAGCCCTCGTACAAGCTCTTGATTCTCCGGCCGGGGAAAGAAGAGCGCATCCTCTCCGGAGAATTCTCCCCGGATGCAGACAGGCCGGGGCTGGACATCTTTCAGTCCGGCGCCCTGCTTGGCAACTTTGACTATGAAAGCCGGGAGATCTTTCTTTCAGAAGTGTCAAAGACCGTCCACACCCACCTCTGGACCCGGGAAAACTGGCAGGAAAAAGAGCGCAGGGCCTATACGATAAACTGGTTTCAACGGTGCCTTCTTTTGGGCAGACAGGCCGTGATAATGGACCGGGACAACTCGTTTTTCCACAGCCCCACGGTGATCAAGAGCAACAGAATCGATGCCCTGTTTCTTTTGATATATCAGGCCGTGAGCAGCCGGCTTCAAGGAGAAAAAACGCCGCAGAACCCGGCAGCAGATGCATACGACCCTGACACTGGCGACAATGCCGAAGGGTCGGTAACTGCCTTTGTCCAAGACCAGATGCTCGAGCTGCTTCACCGTGTCAAAACGCTGGAGATAATCGATTTTACCACCTTTACCAACCGGGAAAACCAGGCGTTCAAGGATGAATTTGCCCGGACCCTGGCCAGGCTGACCGCGGACCTTTAAAAACTCCCAAAATTCCTTTCCGGATACGCATAAAAAAATTGACCTCTCATATTTTCCATGATACGATTTTTTTCAAGCATACGTATCATGGCCGGAAAGGGAAAAAATTCTCCGGTTTATAGAAAAACAACAGAACAGGGGAAATCCTATGTCCACCGTTGAATCATTTCTGAAGAAAATGAACCTGGATAACCACCAGAACGGCAAAGAGAGGGCAGTGGACAAAAAAATACGTGCCAGGAGAGCTGTCCGGCTAAGACAGATCGCCTGTTTTTTCTACCTCCCCTATAAATGGCTGGTACTGGTTCCTCTGTTTGTCCTGGCCACAACGATTTTGAGCGTTGTCTGTGTATTGCTTTCAATCCTGGTAAGTCCCAGAACGGGCAGTAAATACACGGGTCCCCTGTGGGGAAGGCTGATCTGTTACCTCACCCCTGTTTTTCTCCGGGTAAGGGGAAAAGAGAACATTGATCCGGACAGATCCTACGTGATCGTCTCCAACCACCAGAGCCATTTTGACATCTTCATCGTATACGGCTGGCTCGGTATCGATTTCAAATGGGTGATGAAGCAGTCCATCCGCAGCATGCCGGGCATCGGCATCGCCTGTGAAAAGATGGAGCATATCTTCATTGACAGAACCAATGGAAAAAAGGCCATTGACTCCATCAACCGGGCAGGAAGCAGAATCAGAAACGGCACGTCAGTCTTTTTCTTTCCCGAAGGAACAAGAAGTGAAGCCGGCGAAATCGCCCCGTTTAAAAAAGGAGCCTTTAAACTGGCTTTTGCACTGAACCTTCCCATTCTGCCGGTGACCATCAACGGCACCAACAGAATTCTTCCCAAGAAAGGATTCAGCGTTTTACCGGGAAAGGCCGAGATGATCATCCACCCGCCCATTGATACGGCCGGTTATAAAAGCGAGGAAATGCCGGACATGATCCAGGCGGTCCGGTCTGTGATCACGGCTGCCCATGCCCCATAGCCTGCCCCCCCCGCCCCAAGGTGGCCGATGTTATGATCAAGCCCTGTAAGCAGTGTGGGGCATAGGGAGCCGCGAAGGTTTAGCGACGGCAAAACATCCAGCATATCATGCTTTTCGGAATTAACCCCCCTGACAAGGAGAAGCGCATGAAACCAGATTCTTACAAAAAAGCCGAACAATACTTTCACCGTCTTCTATACCCCGTTGACATAAAGATCAACGGAATCCGCCCCTTTGACATCAAGGTTTACAACCGCCGCCTCTACGACCGGATACTCAGACAGGGAGCCCTGGGGTTTGGCGAAGCCTACATGGACGGATGGTGGGATTGCCGGGCCATGGATCAGTTCATGACACGGATTTTAAAGGCCAGGCTTGATTTGAAAATTGCCAGAAACAACCTTCTGTCCCTGTGCCGCCTCACCCCGAAGGTGTTCAATCTCCAGAGCCGAAGGCGGGCCTTTATGGTGGGTTCTGAGCACTACGATGCAGGAAATGACCTCTACCGGCGCATGCTGGACAAAAGAATGAACTACAGCTGTGCCTATTTTTCCGGCACAGACTCCCTTGACAGGGCCCAGGAGAGAAAACTCGACCTTGTGTGCCGGAAAATCGGTTTAAAACCCGGCATGCATGTCCTGGACATCGGGTGCGGATTTGGCAGCTTTGCCAGGTTTGCAGCGGAAAAATACAATGCGAATGTCACCGGCATCACTGTTTCAAAAAACCAGGCACAGTTTGGCCAGAAGATGTGCAGGGGCCTTCCTGTAAAACTGCTGGTGCAGGACTACCGGGAGATGAAAGGACAATTCGATGCCGTGGTCTCCATCGGCATGTTCGAGCATGTGGGGTATAAGAACTACCGGACCTACATGGAAACCGTTGACAGGTGTTTAAAACCCGACGGAACCGCCTTTATCCATACCATCGGGTGCAACACCAGCAGCATCCGGGTCAATTCCTGGACCAACAAATACATTTTCCCCAACGGCATGCTCCCCTCCATTGCCCAGATCGGCGAGGCCATGGAGGGAATTTTCATCATGGAAGACTGGGAAAATTTCGGCCCCTGCTACGACAAAACATTGATAGAATGGCACAAAAACTGTGAAAACGCCTGGCCGGAACTGGACAGAAAAAAATACAACCGCCGGTTCCGGCGGATGTGGCGGTACTACCTGCTCTCCTGTGCCGCCCTGTTTCGATCCAGACAGGCCCAGCT
Organism: Desulfobacteraceae bacterium; assembly: GCA_046496975.1. GTDB lineage: Bacteria > Desulfobacterota > Desulfobacteria > Desulfobacterales > Desulfobacteraceae > DATFJZ01. The sequence continues at coordinate 4,029 of JAWOGI010000267.1, forward strand.
GTGGCAGATTGTCATGAAAAAACCAGGTGCTGAACCGCCCGGACAGCTCCGGATTTCTCCCGGTGAAATGGGTGATTTCACTTGATTTCATAGCCGGTTTCCTGTATTAAGCTCTCCCATGAAAACAGACAACAAGCTCAATTCAAAAATTATCTTTGCCCTGACCCTTGTCCATTTCACAGGAGACTTCTACTCGTCCTTCACAGGTCCCCTCCTCCCTGTATTTACGGACAAGCTCTCTCTTACCATGGCCCAGGTGGGGATCCTGACGGGGATTATCCGTCTGCTCTCTTTCATAGTCCAGCCCTGCGTGGGATACCTTGCCGACCGCTACCAGACCAGGCTGTTCATCCTGGGGGGACTCTTTTTTGCCATCTTTTTCATCCCCCTGTCAGGCATTGCTCCCAATTTTTATGTTCTCATCCTGGTCCTCGGCATAGGGGCCATTGGGTCTTCCATGTTTCACCCCTCGGTCACCGGCATGATCCCCCTCTACAGCGGCTCTAAAGCGAGTTTCTGCATCTCGATTTTCAACACCGGGGGCACCCTTGCCTTTGGCCTCGGCCCGGTTTTCATCACCTGGTTTGTCGCCCGCTACGGACTGGAAAGCATGCCATTTACCATGGTCATTGGGGTTGTCGCGTTTCTTGTCTGCCTCAAACTTGTCCCGGTTCCTGTGAGTGAAGGGTTTAAAAACAAGGGGTTTATAGGATCCATCAAAGAGAGCCTGGGCCATGTGTGGAAACCCATTGCCATGATATGGGTTGTCATGGTTTTACGGGCCGTTACCGGGCAGTCGTTCATGACCTTTATGCCGATCTATCTTGCCGATTCAGGAGAGAAGCTGGTGTCTGTGGGATTCATCGTGGCGCTGTTCATCATTGCCGGCACCATAAGCGGCTTGACAGCAGGGCTTTTGGCAGACAAGCTGGGGTTTAAAAAGATCTTTTTCATCACCCACTCCCTGATGACACCGGCGCTCCTCCTCTACCTCTACCTGCCGGGCAATCTTGTGTTTGCCGGCTCTTTTCTCGCCGGTTTTTTTGTGCTGGCAACCATGCCCCTGGGGGTTGTGATGGCCCAGAACCTTGCCCCCAAGGGGCGGTCCATGGTGTCAAGCTTCATGATGGGCCTCGCCTACGGCCTTGGAGGCGCTGTCTCACCTGTCATAGGCAAGCTTGCCGATATCTACTCCATCGAGACCGTTCTCTTCTGGACGGCCTTTGTGCCCCTGACCACCCTTCCCGTCATTGCAAAATTTCCCCAGGCCCGGCAGCCCGGTTAACTCTTTACGGCAAACGCTGTGAGGGCTTGGTCATAAAACCGGCCGTACCGTTAGAGATCAAATGGCGTAAGGCTCTCAAACCCCGTTTCCGTGACAAGGATGGTCTGTTCAAACTGGGCTGACAGGGAAAGGTCATCGGTCACCGCCGTCCACTTGTCGTCAAGCACATGGAGTTCTTTTCCGCCAAGGTTGATCATGGGCTCGATGGTGAACACCATGCCCGGTACCAGCTTGACGCCTTTGCCCTTTTTCCCAAAATGGAGTACCTGGGGGGGCTCATGGAAACTGATGCCAACGCCGTGGCCGACAAACTCCCGGACAACGGAGCACCCCTGCCCTTCGGCATACTGCTGGATGGCCCAGCCAAGGTCACCCAGCTGAACTCCCGGTCTTACCATTTCAATGGCCCGTTTCAACGACTCCCTGGCCACACCGACAATTTTTTTTGCCTGGCCGGAGGGGGTACCCACAAAAAAGGTTTTACTGGCATCGGCGTAGAACCCGTCTAGAATCGGGGTGATGTCCACATTCACAATGTCACCGTCTTTCAGGACCCGGTCTCCGGGAATGCCGTGGCAGATCACCTCGTTCACCGACACGCAGACACTCTTGGGAAAGCCCCGGTAGTTGAGGGGGGCAGACACGGCCCCTGCCCTGACGGTCTCTTCATGGACCAGGGTATTGATCTCGTTGGTGGTGATTCCCGGCCGGATCAAAGCTTCCACCTTGTCCATGATGGAAAGGAGCAGCCGGCCTGTTTTTTTGATGCCTTCTATCTGGTGGGGCTCCTTGATGATGATGTCGTATTTTTGCTTGTACTCTTCTTTGATGGAAAGAGAAGCCTTTCCCTGGTTCATGCAGCAGTTTTTATATTTTTTTCCTGAGCCGCAGGGGCAGGGTGAATTTCTGCCGACCTTGTTTTTTTTGGAATTTTTCATAAAGGGTGAACTCCTTAACATTCTTTTATTGGGCTTGATCATCACTTCTGCCGCATCCTCTGGTTGGTAAACCAAGGGGGGCAAGCCTGTTTATCAGACCCGTCCCCACAGGGAGTGGGCATAAGCTTTTTCGATGGTGACATTGAGAATATCCCCGGGAACTGCGTTTGGTGAAGAAAAATGAACAATTTTACCCGATGAGGTCCGCCCGGTCATCTGGGGCACCCCCTCCTCTTCCCGGTCATGGCCGCCCCTCTTTTTAGCGCTCTCTCCCTCCACAAGGACAGGCTCGATTTTCCCCACACAGGCCTGGTTGTTTTTCCGGGTGTAAATTTCCTGGAGTTCGAGAAGCTCGTTGAGTCTTGCCATCTTCTCCTGCTCGTCGACTTCATCGCTGAACTTTGACGCAGGCGCATTGGGGCGGTGGGAATAGGAAAAGGCAAAAAGGCCGTCAAATTCAACGGTTTTGACAAGGTCAAGGGTCCTGTGGAACTCCTCCCGGGTTTCCGACGGAAACCCCACAATCATATCCGAAGAGAGGGCCACCCCCGGACACTGGCTCCGGAGCCTGGCGATGCGCTCAAGGTAAATCTCTTTTGTGTATTTACGGTTCATTTTCTTCAATATCCGGTTGGACCCGGACTGAACAGGCAGGTGTAGATGGCTGCAGACTTTGCTGTTGTCCCGCATCACGGCAATCAAATCATCGGAAAGATCCTTGGGATGGGAGGTGGCAAACCGGATGCGCTGAATGCCGTCAATGGCGCTGACCTGGTCGAGGAGCTTGGGAAAAGAGCACACTCCCTCTTTTTGACCATAGGAGTTGACGTTTTGACCCAGGAGGGTGACTTCTTTGACATTGGCCGCTGCCAGGGCCTGTATCTCCTGGAGGATCTTTTCCGGATCCCGGCTCCTCTCCCTGCCCCTGACATGGGGAACCACACAATAGGTGCAGTAATTGTCACACCCCTGCATGATGGTGACAAACCTCGTCACCTTTTGTTCTTCCGACCCGTCAGGCATCAATTCAAAGATCTCGTTGCTTTCATCGGTATCGGCAATCCTCGTTCTGCCCTCCTGTACGGCCCTTACATGGGATTCAAGCCGTGAAAAGGCCTGGGTGCCAAGCACAATGTCGAGGTTGGGAATGCGCTTGAACACTTTTCTGCCCTCCTGCTGGGCAACACAACCTGCCATGACAGAGATGGGACCTTTGCTGCTGTTTTTTTTCCCGGCAATTTTTCCAAGAAAGCTGAAGGCCTTTTCCTGGGCTTTTTTTCGTATGGAACAGGTGTTGCAAATGACAATGTCGGCCTTTTCCAGATCCTCGGTCTTTTCATACCCCATGGCAGCGAGAATAACCATGAACTTCTCCGAGTCATAGGTGTTCATCTGGCAGCCGATGGTATGGATATATGCATAGATGTTACGCTTCATCAATTTGAATGTCCTTTTTCAGATCCCCGATCACCGCCGCCACCTCTCCGGTACAGTCCGGTGCAATGGCAAACCTCACAAGGCCTGTTTTGGCATCAAGGGTTGTAATAACGGCAATGCCGTCATAGGCCTCAAAAATAAACTTTAAAAACCCTATCCTGCTCTTTTCCACTTTATACGTTTTTTCAACGGTTTTCATAAGCCCCTGGTATATTTGTAATGACAAAACTGCAAACCCTTTTTATATCATCTTTCCATGGATCTGTTCAATAAAAACCTTTCAATTTTGACAATTCCGGGGATTTTGTATATAACGGCCATGAGCAGCGTGCTCACAACAAACCATAAAATGGATTCAGGACCCGGGCCAAGGAAAAACGACATGAACAATACCTGGAAATACAGGCCGGCAGATGAAAAGCAGGTGGAAAAAATTGCCAGAATACTCGGCTGCCGGAAGATCATTGCCACCCTGCTTGTCAACAGGGGTATCACCACGCCGGAGCTTGCCTATCCCTTTCTCCTCCCCTCATTTGAGCACCTGGCAGATCCCTTTTCCCTGAAAGACATGGAAAAAGCCGTGGTCCGGATCACAACTGCCGTTGTCAATCATGAAAAGATCATGATTTTCGGAGATTTTGATGCCGACGGTATCAGCGCCACCTCCCTTTTAAACGATTTCCTCACCGGCATTGACGGAGACATTACCTGGTATATTCCCCACAGAATCAAAGAGGGGCACGGCCTCCGGCAGCACCACATCTCCATGGCTGCAGAAGAAAACGTTGACCTGATCATCACCGTGGACTGCGGATCTGACAGCAACGATGCCGTGGCAACAGCGGCAGGGGAGGATATCGACGTGATCATAACAGACCACCATGAAACAGCCACACCCCTTCCTCCGGCAGTGGCCGTTGTCAATCCCAAGCAGGCGGAATGCCCGTCAAACCTGGATTACCTTGCCGGGGTGGGCGTAGCCTTTTACCTGGTCATTGCCCTGAGGCAGCACCTGCGCAAGCAGGGGTTCTGGAAAGAGAGCAAAGAGCCCAACCTTGTTCAATTGTGCGACCTTGTCGCCCTTGGCACCATCGCCGACATGGTTCCCCTGAAAAAGGAAAACAGAATCCTGACCCAGGCCGGCATCAATATCATGAAAAGAGGAGAAAGGCCCGGACTCAAGGCTCTCTTCGACGTCAGCCGGATTGACTGCACCACCATGGACTCCGAAGACATCTCGTTCAAAATAGCGCCAAAGATAAACGCCGCCGGGAGAATCTCCCATGCACGCACCTGCGTTGCCCTGCTCACCTCCTGGGAAAAAGCAGGTGCCGAGCAGACCGCTGACATCCTGGACCAGCTCAACAAAAAAAGGCAGCAGACCGAACAGGCCATCATCGAGGAGATCGAAAAAAAACTTTTCAAAGAGCCAAAGATTTTGAAAGCCCCGGCCATTGTGCTCTGGGATAAAAAATGGAACCCCGGTATCCTGGGTATTGCGGCATCAAAAATCTCAAAGAAACACAACCGCCCGGCAATTCTCCTCTCCACAGCAGGCCCCATGGTTACCGGCTCCTGCCGAAGCATCGGAAAAATCAATATCTACGAGGCGCTGAGCCGGTGCTCTTCGCTGCTTGAAAAATTCGGAGGCCATGCCATGGCAGCAGGGCTCTCCCTGAAAAAGAAAAACCTGGAAGACTTTTCAAAAGCCGTTGAACAAGAGATCGCAGTTTCAGCCGACGCTGAGGACTATCAGCAGGAGGTGGTTCTGGACTGCCACCTGGCGCTCAGGGAGATCACACAGGAGCTTGCCGGTGAAATCGACCGGTTGAGACCCTTTGGCATGGGCAACCCGGAACCTCTCTTCACATGCAGCCGCATCAAGGTGGCCTCTTCATACCTCATCGGAGCACGGCACCGGAAGATGGTGCTGGAGCAGGAAGGAGCCACCGTTGAGGCCATGGCATTTAACATTGACTCCCCGGAGCACCTCCCGGAATTTTTTGAAAAAATAGCTTTTACCCTCAAAATCAACCGGTTTAAAAACCGGAACACCCTCCAGATGATTGTTCACGCCTGGTGCTGAGCGTCCCCGTATTTTGATCCCGCCCCACAACAAAGCATAAAAGCCATAAGCCGTCAGTAACCAGCAGGGATTTACTGGAAGCTGATAACTGTTACTCAGTACTGATGGCTGATGGCTTTCTTTATAGAAAGTCGTGGTGAGCCGGCAGCCGATTCGGGGTATTGCCCTACGCTCATGGAGCCAGGGCTCCTCTTCGAGTCACGCAGCCCGTCCATGGGCTGCTCCGAGGTGAGCGTAGGGCAATACCCCGAATCGGCTGCCGGCTCACCACGACTTTCTATAAAGAAAGCCATCAGCCATCAGTACTGAGTAACAGT
>JAWOGI010000370.1:0-9995 GCA_046496975.1 Desulfobacteraceae bacterium
TGGATAATTCACATGATCCAAAACATATTCAAAAAGATCTTTCGGTTTTCAACCCCTTTGAGTGCATGCCCTGGTCTCAGACTACGGTGGTGTCCCCTACTCTTGCCTGATCGTGTAAAGAACTGCTGCCTTCCGTTATACCAAGAACGTCGGCTTTCACTCCTCACCTTTCAGTCAGGAGTTATCCAATGACCACTATAATAATTTTTTCCGAAGCTCAATACAGAGCCTGCACTCTCACTCATGACCGGCTTAGGACTCCCGTCTCCGGGTTTACCCCCAGGCTTTGCTACTGAACTGCTGGCTAGGCTTTATTCAGATGGGACTTTCACCCATTGGGTAACAATAGCAAATTTCTTGGCTTTACATTCTCCTTTCCCAATGCTTCGGGTTTCCTTGACGCAATGATATTTAATTTTACTCTGACCCCAATTATCTTACCAGATCAGATGAATGATGGACATGGCCAGCAAAATAATGAAGGTATGTTTTTGGTGTTTTCTCAACCATGGGATATGGATCAGGCGGGTACCGATCTGGCCACCAAGGACAACGCCACTGCAGGTTGCAAACAGCAAAGAGGTGCCATGGGGCCAGGATGCGTTTGCAAACCAGACACTGATCCAGACCAGAAACAGGTAAAACAAAATCGATACAAACATGATGAACAGACCGGTGGCCACGGCCCGGGATGTAGGCATATTGAGCTTGAGGGTCATATGGGGTATAAGCCAGTCCGTATTGCCGATGCTCAAAAGACCTGTGAAAAATGAAGAGAGGATGACCACAGGAAAGCTTTTGTGTAGTGGAGGCGTGATATCATGGGCAGCCTTTCTGTCATTATTGGGATCCGGGGCGTTAAGAGCTTGAATTGTTTTCATCAGTAGATAACCTGCGATGAGCAAAAAAATGTATAGCAGGAATCGCTCATAGGCCATGGGCAGATAAAAACCTGCCAAAAATCCCAGGCCCACACCCAGCAGTGCCATGGGAATAAAGGCTGCGGCCGTTTTTATGTCCACCATCCCGTTGAAGAGGTAGGTCAAAGAGCCTGTGCCCTTTCCGGCAATCTGGGTAAAAATGGAGATGGCAACCGCCTCGGAAGGTCTGATATCTAAAAAAGTCAAAACCGGTATCCAGAGTATGCCTGCCCCCAATCCGGTAAACATCACCATGGTTCCTACGGCGATGGACAGTAGATGGACAAGACTAAATTTGAGAAAACCCAATGGGATGCCTGCATCCAGAAACAAAGAGAGAAGAGAAATATAGACTGCATCAGCCAAGATCCAAAAAATCAAATATTTAGGGACGTTGAGCAGCTGCGCCCTGTTCATTTTTTAATCGTCCCCTTGCTGTCTTGCTCCTTTAATCGCAGGTGCTTTACAGACTGTTTTGCGATGAATATCAGCGTGATAAAAAAAGCCAGCAGTCGCACCAGATGCCAGACCCACCACATACCATTCCAGGGACTTGAAAACGGAAAAATCATAGCGGCCATTCCAAACAGATAGGCCAGACAGGCGAAAAGCAGGTCCTGCCTGTCTCCTTGTTGCCGGTACATCTGGTAGAACTTGAATACTGAAGCAATAAACAAAAGGCTTGCTGTTAGATTTATCAGGACTGCGGCCATGGTAAATCCATCGTCAAACAGAGGCATGATTTGGGGCACATCTTCAGGAAACAGAAGTGCCCTCAACCCTATTGAAACCGACAGGATAATAAATCCAAAGTATAAAAAACGCAGTTCGTAGGGGCGTTTCAATTGCCGTCCCTTGCTGAACCAGACCGAAGCAAAGAAAAAACCGCCTGAAAGGCTGGCTACGCTGTGAAGGAAAATAAAGGAATCCCCTGGCTGGCTTATGGCATGGGCTGTATCAAGCACCCCCATGCTCGCGAACCCTGTTGCCAGCATAGCGAGGTTGACGTCCAGATTTTCCTGGGACCGGATGAACAGCATAATGGAAATCAGGCATGCTGTTATCCCGCCAAGGGTTTCTATGGTCGAATGCAATTGAATGTACTGCCACTGCCAGGCATAAAGCCTGTCAAATAAGCCTAAAAGAGCGGCGGAAAAAGATATAGCCGTAATAAGCAATATTTTTGCAGGTGTAATCGCAAGCATCAGGTTAAAGGTCCTTTAAAGTTAAAAATGATGCACCCAGCGCAGGTTGAACCGGCTGCCCTCGGGCCGATTTTCTGCGGCGGTTTCAAAATAGGTGTTAAAAAATAGGTGGTTATCCCGGGAAAAGTGGTACACAAAGCCGGGTCCTGCGGCAAACACCTGCTCCTTGGTATTTGCCAGATCGTCTCCATCCACCTGGGTTTGTGTCAGCTGCTTGAGATAATAGCCGTTGATGCCCACCCGTAGACGCTGGGGCAGCACTTCATATGCCATGGCGAAATTGGCGTGGACAGCCTGGCCCGCCTGAACATCATCGGCGCCCCTGGCCTGGTAGGCCCGCCCAGGATCGTTGTTTTCCCCGTTCCACAGGTAATGAAAACGCCCGCTGAGGGTCATCCGAGGGCTGAGAAATGCGGTAAAGGCCCAGTAGGGGTTGAAGGAGAAGAAATTGCTGCCGGGATTGAGCTCTTTGTCTTCATCGTATTTTCCCGTGGGAAAGATCATTTGAAACTCAATTCGGTGCATGAACCGCGGCCCTTTGGGCCCCATGATCGGATCCCACTGCAGAAAAGGCCCCACCAGGATATCCCCCAGGCCGCTGCCGTTGTCCTGGGGAAAATCGTCGTTTCCCGTGCCGTAGTCCATATCAAGACCCACCTCCGGGATGATTACGTCAATGCCCCATTTGCCGCCTGCAAAAATCGACTGGTTGGATTGGTAAATAAACTGGCTCAGTCCGATCCAGGCTGTCAGGTCTTCATCGGCAAAATCGGGCAGGACGGCCCCGCCGCTGTTGTCGGTAAAGTCGGTGGAGCGCCAGAGTTGCAGGTACTGGGTAAAATAGACTCCAGGTCCGGCCGGCGGCCCGCCGTCCAGAAAACTGGTAAATCCTAAATTCACCGACGGTAGATCATAGGCCCTTGCCGGTGTAACCGTGATTCCCCCTGTCAACAGAAGAACTCCCACCACAATGGCTGTAGCTGTTTTCATGTAAAATTTCATCTTTTATCTCCTTGGTTTTTGTATATGAAAAAGCAGGCACAGCCAACATTCTTTCATGTTTTGTTGTGGCCCAACCTGACCCGGAATTATGTCGGCCCATGACAGTTGCTGGGCTATTGTCAAAAATCATTTTGACAAAAAAATCGCGAGCCTTGTTTCTATCAAAAGAAACGAAAAAAGTATAGCATAAAATTAAATTTTAAAAACAGGCCATGAAGACTTAACAAAACGGTTCAATGAAGACCTTATCAGGTATGAGGAGGAGAAAAAAATGCCACATGTAATCAGTGCAGAAAGGATTGGCATAGAGAAAGGCATACTCACCGAGGCAAGAGAAAATGTTCTGGAAGCCCCTGATGCAAGGTTCAGCAAGGACGTTCCAGAAGATGTTTTTATATGAAAGTCCGGCCAAACGACTGTTATCGCAGGACTTTAAATCTTCGTTGTGGCCGATTCCATGACCATGGACCGGCCATGCCGGTTATAAGGAATACTAAAAAAGTAGAAAAAGTATAAGGTTGACGCACATGCCTGGGTAATGATGACCAATCATGTCTATTTATTATGTACTCCCCGGCGGGGAAAGGGTATAAGCAGGATGATCCAGGCTTTAGGCCGTCGCTATGTCCGGTATTTTAATTAGGGCTTGGTCATAACATCGGCCACCTTGGGGTGTTGGGGTGGGGTCCGGCTTTCGTTATTAACATTATCGTGTACTTTATGGTTTAATTGTGCTTTTTTGTCCTATAACGTCAATAACAAAAGCCTGATCCCGTTGGCCCGTTTAATTTTACTCTGACCCCAATTATCTGGGGACGACGCCGGTGATGACCCCGGAATCCGTCGGTCCCCTGAAGGAAGTGCGCTGGATCTCCCCCACCCCTGCGTCTTCCAGCATGGAAAAAATCTCTGCTTCACTGTATGCCTGTCCCCCTTGAGTGCCGATGAGCATGTTCAATGAGAACAGGGCTGGAAAGAGAGGTTTGGTTTTATCGTTGTCCAGGATAAAATCGTGGATGATGATCATCCCCCCGGGGTTCAGGGCAAAGACGGCCTTGTTTACAATCTTCCGGCAGTCGCTGGGGGATTCCCCGTGGAGGATATGGGAGAGCCAAATCACATCATGGGTTCCGGGTATGGGGTCATTTAGAAAATCACCGCCCACAAACTCAACCTTCTCTTCCTGCTTGAACCTGGCAATGGTTTTTTCTGCAAAGGGTTTTGTTGTTGGAAGATCAAGCACCTTGGCCCTGAGTCCGGGGTTTTCCATGCAGAAATGAATGGCATAGGTGCCCGGTCCGCCGCCCAGATCCAGCAGTGTTTTTCTTTCCTTGATGTCAATGGTGGGCACCAGCTGGGGAGCCGTTGCCATGGCAATATTGAACATGCCCATGAGAAAGCTTTCCCTGTATTCGTCGCTGTCACGGTCAGCATGGTTCCTCACCGGCTCTCCCGTTGCCACGGCCCTGTCAAGGTTTGCCCAGGACTCCACCAGATGGTGGTGGTGCATGACCATGTGGCCGACATAGCCGGAGGATGCCTTGGAAAGAAGGGTATACGCCTCCGGAGTACTGGCATAGTCATCGCCTTTTTTCGTCAAAAGCCCCATGGCGCACAGGGCATTGAGCAGCATGAAAAGCGCTCTGGCATCAAGGTCCAGCTTTTCTGCAAGCTCCTGGCCGGTACATCGTTCACGGCCGATGGCTGAAAAGAGATCCAGCTTCACACCGGCGTGCAGGGCGCATGTCTGCCAGTAAGCCCCGGACAGTGCAAGCAGGTTACCGGGATTTACAGGTTCGGGTTTGTCCATTGCTTCTCCTTTGATTATTTTTCATACATTACAGCCACACCGGGTGAATCTCGTCCATGGTCTCTTTCATGGACCGGACCACGGTGTGCAGCCTGAAATACCGCAGGGCCACGCCAAGGTTGGCCGCCAGGGCCGTCAACAGAACCTTTTCCTGGTCAGTCACTGCCCATACCTGGGAATGGTACAGCCGGAGGGCCCCGATAACGCTGCTGCCGGCTTTCACCGGCATAGAGACAATGGACCGGATGCCCTCGGCCCTGGCCTTTTCCGGATACTGCAGGGCATCGCTCTGGGAGATATCTTCAATGATCACCGGCTCCCGGTTCCTGGGCAGAGCAATGCTGCGGTCGACAAGAATCGGCCCCTTCTTGACATAGTCCATGCTGAGGCCCTCGGAGGCCAGAACTTCCAGCTCCTCGCTCCGGGGATTGAGAATAAAGATGGATGTCCCCTTGATGCCCATGGCACCTCCGAGAAGCTGGGTAAGCTCCCCGCCCAGGGCGGTGAGATTCCTGGCCTGGGACAAAACTTCAACCATCAATTGATAGCCGTTGAGATCCAATTTATCTGTCACACTCATGGAGTCCTCCTAGGAAATCGACATTAACATTCCGATAAAATATTCGCAATGGTTTCTCTTTCAATTCACAAAAAAGAGCTGAACATCCGAGGAGATGTTCCTGGAAACCTTGGCAGAAACGCTTCGGGTAAAAAAACCGGCAATACGCCCGGGATTGCGGGTCAAAACAACAGCATCAAATCCCTTGTCCCGGATCAGGCGAACAATATCGCTGGGAACATCCTTTTTCAAAGGGCGAAACAGGGTGTTCACCCGGTCGAATTTAAATCCTTTGTTCGTTAGCCTCTCCCCGGCCGCCTCCAGGGCCTTCTCCTGATCCCTGAGCATCTGCCGCCTGTAAGCAATATTGCCGGCCATCTTTTCCATTATCGGATTGTTCTGCACCTGCAGTTCCGAAACAGGGTTACAGGCATAAAAGAGGGTTATCAGTGCCTCCTTTCTTTTCGAAAACAGATGGACGACAAAATCCAGGGTGCGATCGTCATCCACTGCCAGATTGAATGGAACCAATACTTTATAATCCGCCATGTCATCCTCCTTTTTTCAGGTCTAACAGCACCTGGGTGTTATGTTAAGTTATACAACCTGGGGTGGGGTCAGGCAAATGTGACGAGTGGCCGATGTTATGACCAGGCCGCGAAGTCATAACCGGCAATGGAGAGTCCCATGTAAACAAAAGTACCAAGGGCAATGGCAATCCCGTAGTGCAGTTTTGGTCTGTTTCTTTTTTCAGCAGCAAACCCGGGCTTGTACTTTTTCATCAGCAAGATAGACAGGCCGATATGAAACAATTTTTTAAAATGGTTCTTAAAAGTCTTCCAATTGAGGATTATGACTGCTGCAGCATAAACCCCGCCAAACAGGGCAGCAAAGAAAAAAACAAAAAATACGGCCTTTCCGCCAATCACTGACCCTACAGCACCGAGAAGTTTGAGATCACTGCTTTCCATGCCGCCTGTGGTGCAAAAAGGAAGCAGCAGCACAATGCCGGTTGCAAGACCGACAAGACTGAAGTACACCCCCTGGCCGTTCTTTAAACAGCCGTGGTAGAACATGGCTGTTAATATGGTCACCAGGATAAGGGAATTCGGTATTTTATGCTCATAAAAATCGCTTACCGAAGCTATGATCAGTATAATGACCAGAAAAAGTAAAATAATTTTTTTGCCTCCTTGGATATTGTATTGTTAACAATGATCTACGAGACATCATGATCGTCGAGATAGGAATAGATTCTTTTGCAACTCCGGCCGGCAAGCCGAAGCACTGATTTTTTACGATTATTTCAATGACTGGTATTAGTTTATGATGAGGAGGCTGGTGTTGTCAAGAATATTATTTTTACCCGGATATAACGACCATGAGCAGCGTGCTCACAACAAAGATAAAAAGTCGAATTAGAGGCAGCCGATCCGGGTTTTGCCCGTAGCGGTTTTGAGCGGCAGCGGTCAGCATGGACGCTCATGGAGCTGCCGCTCACCTCGGAGCAAATCTTGGATGATTTGCGTGACTCGAAGAGGAGCCCCGGCTCCATGAGCCAAGGGCAATGCCCCGGATCGGCTGCCGGCATTACATGACTTTCATATAAAACAGAAGAGGAGTTGTCAAACGATAAACCAGTACCGGGAATACGAAAAAAAACACGATATCAGACAGGCCTCCGGAGGCAGGCACAGACCGGGAAAAAAGGTTTACAGCCCTTGGTCCGGACCTGTTCACCGATCAGAGCTGTTTTCGCAGATTGATAAAATCGCTTCGTTCAAACCCCATTTTTTTGAAAAACGAAAGCAGGTCGATGGAGTCCCACATAACCGAGGAGTAGATATGCTCGATTCCCTTGTTTCGGTAAACTTCGAAGATCGCCTTTGCCAGCTTGAGCCCTATTCCGTTGCCCATGCAGTCGGGGTCCACCCCCATGGTGACGATCCAGGCGCTCTTTTTCAGTCCGAATCCTGCATGGAGAATATTGGAGAACATGTATCCTGCAACATTGTTGTCCACCACTGCCACCAGGCAGGTCTGCTGCTCACCATGCCTGATCTTGTGATCAATAAATTTTTTAAAATCAATTTCTGCAACATCGCCGGAAATTGCCTGGCTGATCCGCTGAATATCCGATGCATCCTCAAGCCTTATTGCCCTGATCTGAAAGTCCTGTTCCAAAAGCCCCTCCTGTCTCGTCTGAAAATGGCATTAATCCACTTTAATTATTTTTACAGTATGGCCGATCCAGTTTGGCGGCAGATAAATCCTGCCGCTGTTGCCGCTGGACTTAACCTCTTTTTCGATCATCTCTTCGCCATAGACCTCGAACTTTACCCTGGGCTGCGGTTCAAATGTCACCCCGTTCTCTTTTTTCTCATCTCCCATATAGTACACTCCTCATAAAAGCTCAAATGTTTTTTCCCAGCCATTCTAATTTTAACTCTCCACACATAGAATGGCTTTTTTGTAATAAAGGGGGGTCACGGACGCTGACCTGGCGCCCCATGACCCCGCTAACTAAAGCCTCTGCTTATTATCACAGTTCAGCCTTTTAAAAAACAGAATTTTATTTTACGCCCATCCTTTTCCTGCCCGCTGCTCAGGCCTTGATCACGACACCGGCCATGCAAGGAAGGGATCAGACACCCCCCGTTGGTCCAGTAATAGCGGAATTTGGCCTGAGGGATCTTCCACCCTTCATATCAGATCGGGCAGAAAGGTTGCGATGGAGGGGAAAGCGATCATGATACCGGTACCGATGATCAGGGCAATGAGAAAAGGCAACACCCCCATGAAAATCTCCTCCAAGGGGGTATCCTTGGCAATCCCCTTTACGATGTAAACATTGACCCCGACAGGAGGGGTGATGATCCCCATCTGGGTGATCAGCACGATGATCACCCCGAACCAGATCAGATCATAGCCAAGATTGCTCACAATGGGGTAAAAGATAGGGATGGTAAGGGTGATCAAAGCAAGGGCGTCAATGAAACAGCCGCCGACCAGGTAGATCAGGCAGATCACGGCGATCACCATCCACGGCGGGCAGTCGAGATTTGCCACCATGGCGGCCCCCTCCATGGGAATACGGGTCAGGGCAAGGAAATGGCCGAAGATTGTTGCCCCGGCCACAAGCATGATCACCATGCAGGAGGTTTTCAGGGTGTCGTAGATGGCGTTGAGGAAATTCTTCCACGACAGTTTTTTCTGGGCAACGGCAATCACGAGAAGGGAGAAGGCTCCCACGGCACCGGCCCTGGTGGGGGTGAAAAATCCGAAGAACATCCCCCCCATGACTACGAAAAAGACAAGGATGGTCTCCCATATCTCCAGCACCGCCTTGATGCGTACCCCAAGGGAAAAACTTTCGCCCTTTGCCCCCTGTTCCGGATAGATCAGGCAGTAGATGTAGATGGCGACGAGAAAAAGGGCGGCAATGAGAAACGCCGGAAGAATGCCTGCGATAAACAGCTTGCCGATGGAGAGCTGGGTGAGAATGCCGTAGATGATCAGGATCACGCTGGGGGGCATGAGCACGCCGATTCCCCCGCCTGCTGCCACACAGCCCGTGGCGAGCCGGTCACCATAGCGATACCGTTTCATCTCGGGCAGACCGATGGTGCCCATGGTGGCAGCCGTGGCGGTGGTGGACCCGCAGATGGCGCCAAAGGCCGTGCATGCGCCGATGGTGGCCATGGCAAGCCCCCCCCTGACCCTTCCCATGAGCTTGTACGCCATGGCGTAGAGCTTTTGGCTCACCCCCGAGTAGAAGGCGATGAACCCCATGAATACAAACAGGGGAACCAAAGCAAGGCCGTAGGATGAAAAAATATCATAGAAATCCCTGGAGAGCAGGGTCAAAGCGGCCCGCATATTTGTAAGGTACCAGTACCCGGCAAAGCCCACTATGGCCATGGCATAGGCAACGGCAAGCCGGGTAAAAAAGAGCAGCAGCAGCACAGCAATGCCCACCAGACCCACAATGGTAAATTCACTCATAGGAGACCCCCCGGATGATCCTGATAAAATCTGCCGCAACCAGAAGGGTGAGCACCCCGCACCCCAGGGAGAGGGCGTAGAGAATATAGTAAGTCGGCAGTTCCAGCACTGCGGAAACCTGGCCGATTCCCTTGAGCTGCCCGGCATATTTGAAGCACTCAAAAGAGACCAGGGCAAAAAAGAGCGCCTTTAGCGCACTGAGAAAGGCGTTGTCAACGGCCTTGGCAAAACGGGGCAGTTTTAAGTAAACCAGCTCCACCCCGATGTGGGCCTTTTCCAGGTGGGCGGCGGGCAGCACAAAGGCAATCAAAAGGGCAGCCATGAGAGAAACGATCTCTTCGGAACCCAGAATGGGGTGGCCGAAAAAGTTCCCTGCAACATCGGCACAGGTCACAAGCATCATGGCCACCAGCATGATCCCCGACACTATTTTCATAAAATTGGATAACGCCTTTAACATCTCTTTTCAGATCCTTGATTTTTTATAAGAAAGC
>JAWOGI010000019.1:0-12847 GCA_046496975.1 Desulfobacteraceae bacterium
CCTCTTCGAGTCACACAGCCCGTCCATGGGCTGCTCCGAGGTGAGCGGCAGCTGTTTAGAGCATCCATGCTCACAGCTACCGCTCAAAACCGCTACGGGCAAAACCCGGATCGGCTGCCTCTAATTCGACTTGGCTTCGCGTCTACGACCCAACCTTTGTTGTGAGCACGCTGCTCATGGCTGTTATATGAAAGTCATGTAATACCAGCATTTTTTCAAGCATATGAATCGGAAGGCTTGGGGGCAGTATAAACCTTCACCTCGCTAAAAAACAAGGCGTATTGTTGACATGGGGAAAGAATAACCGATAGAGAGATAAGTTGTCAATTTATAAAAACAGGATCATCGAGTATAACCTATGAAAATATGCCATGATTTAAAAGACTTCAACAATAACTAAAAATAGTCTATATTCCCTGATTACACAAGACAGATTATCGCTGCAGGGCCTGGTCATAACATCGGCCACCCTGGGGTGGGGTCACCAAATGTGACGAGTGGCCGATGTTATGACCAAGCCCTCGCTGCACGAAAACAAACCATAGAGGATAAACAAAAAGATGATCAGATTCGGCCTGTGCTGCATATTCAAAGAACATCCCATAAAATTTCGGAAAACAACGGCTAAACACCTTTCAACGTTTCCGATTGAAATACAAAAAAAACGTCTGTCGGACCTCTGCCTGACCAATGCTCAAAATTTATTGAAGGCCCTTGAGTTCTGTCATCACAACAATATCGGGGCTTTTCGGATCAACAGTCAGATTCTGCCGTTAAAAACCCATCCGAACGTGGGGTATGATATTGTTAATCTGCCCGGTTCGGATCACATCATCAAAGCGTTCAAGGCCTGTGGCGATTACAGTCTTCACAACGATATCAGAACATCCTTTCATCCGGATCAATTTGTTGTTTTGTCGTCTCCAAATCCCGATGTGGTAAAGCGGTCTGTGGCCGAACTTGACTATCAGGCCCAGGTGGCCCAATGGGTCAATGCCGATGTAATCAATATCCATGCCGGCGGTGTTTACGGCGACAAAGCGGCTGCGCTCAAACGTCTTGGTAAAACGATAGAAAGCCTTGCCGGTCCGGTCAAGAAACGATTGACCCTTGAAAATGACGACAGAAGCTATACACCTGAAGATCTTTTTCCCATCTGCCGTGATATGAACATTCCCCTGGTCTACGATGTCCACCATCATAGATGTTTGAAAGACCGGTTTTCAATAGAGCAGGCAACTGAACACTGTGTTCAAACCTGGGATCGGGAACCCTTGTTTCATATTTCATCACCCAAAGACGGCTGGGATGCATTGAATATCAAAAAACACCACGACTATATAGATAAAGGAGATCTGCCGGAAGCCTGGCTTTCAATGGATATTACCATTGAGGTGGAAGCCAAGGCCAAGGAACTGGCAATCCGAAAACTCATGAAGGACTTGAATATGACGCAGCCCTGATATTACAAGTAATTTCTCAGCTTCAGTTCAAACGGGTCTTGACAAACGATGATGAAAAAAAGAAGTTTTTAGACATCTACCTTAACCAGAACGTCCCGTTCCAGGTCGATATGGTGCTTTTTCATGCGCTTCCACACCGTTACCCGGCTGATTCCGAGACGTCTTGCCGCCTCTGCCTGGTTGCCGTTGGTCTGTTTCAGGGTGGAGACAAGGCTGCTGCGCTCATTGTCCTGCTCCGGCCCTTTGGGCAAAGGAGTCGCCGACGGCCTTTTTTCCGCGCTGAGCTTGTCTGGAAGGTGCTCCACTCCGATGCAGTTTCCCTGGCACAAAACAAAGGCATACTCCAGGATATTCCTCATCTCCCGGACATTCCCCGGCCATGGGTAGGCCATCATCAGCTTCATTGCCCCGGGTGTCAACCCGAGAATCTTTTTGCCCGTTTTTTTGGCGTTGACATTGACAAAATGCTGTACGATCAGGGGAATATCCTCTGTTCGTTTCTCCATGGACGGGCAGATAATGGGGAAGACGTTGATCCGGAAAAAGAGGTCTTCCCTGAATTTTTTTTCGGCCATGAGCTCTTGGAGATTCCTGTTGGTGGCCGTTATGATCCTCACATCCACGGCAATGGAGCGGTTGTCTCCGACCTTTTCGATTTTTTTCTCTTCAAGGACCCGCAAGAGTTTCACCTGGGTTGCCATGGGGAGATCTCCGACTTCATCCAGTAGGATGGTGCCCTCGTGGGCCGCCTCAAACCGGCCGATCCTGTTTTTGTCAGCGCCTGTGTACGCCCCTTTGACATGACCGAACAGTTCGCTTTCCAGCAGGCTCTGGTTCAGGGAGGCGCAGTTCACCTTGATAAAGGGCTTGCTCTTCCTCGGACCGGCTTCGTGCACAGCCCGGGCCACCAGCTCTTTTCCGGTACCGCTCTCCCCGAGAATCATCACAGGGGTGTCGGAAAAGGCCACATTCTCGATCAGTTCAAACATGGCCTGCATCACCGGTGTTTTGCCGATGATGCCGTAGAACCCGTCGTCGATGTGGTAGATCCTTCGAATGGACGAGAGTTCGTTCTGAAATTGAATGTTTTCCGTTCTCTCCTTGAGGGTCTCCACCGCGCCGATGGCATTTCCCTGGTCATCGTAGAGCACGGAAGCACTTTTAAATACCGGTATGGAGCGGTTCTCCTTATTTGTGATGAGGCATTTTTTCTCTTTCATCACCCCCCTGGAGAACAGCCCGCACCACTCCTTCCCCGTTCCCTTGCCGATGGTTCTGCATCCGGTACAGTTGAGTACCCGGCAGGTCTTGCCGAGGAGTTCCTGTTCACTGTACCCTGTCATTAGCAGGGTGGTCTGGTTGGCCGCGATGATCTTGCCCCCGGAATCCACAATGATAAATCCTTCCTGGGCAGCATCGATGATGGTTTGCCACTGTTTTCCAATGTCCATGGAACCTCCTTTCGTGTGTTAACGTATAAAGTTAACACGTTCCTCCCACAGGAGCAATGGAAAAACTTTTTAACTGTTTCAGACAAAAGTGTCATAAATCAGGCGGACGATGGTGAGAAAGACAATGGACAAAAACACCGGCCGGATAAACAGAGCCCCTCTTTTTATTGCCATGCCGGAACCGATTCTTGCCCCTACAACCTGACCCAGGGCCATCGTAAGCCCCACAGCGTAATAGATGTTGTTTCCAAGGCCGAAGCAGGCAAGGGAGACAATATTGCTTGTAAAGTTCATTATTTTTGTATGGCCGGTGGCCCTGGTCATGCCGAATCCGAGAAAAAACATGAACCCCGCCGTCCAGAAGGATCCGGTTCCCGGGCCGAAAAACCCGTCGTAAAATCCCAGCAGCAGACCAAAGAGCAGATAAAAAAGAGATGCCCTCATTTTTGGAGGATTCTCTTTAAAACCGATGCGTGTGGAAAAGAAGGTGTAGACAAAAACCACCATCAGAAGAACGGGAATAAGGGGCTCGATGATGTGACTGTCAAGGCTCTGCACCAGAAAGGCCCCGGCCAGAGAACCGGCCAGGGTGAACACGATGCCGGGGATGGCCCCTCGTAACGACGCCCTGCCCTTTTTTATGTAATTGTACGAAGCGGAAAGGGTGCCAAAACTTCCCTGGAGCTTGTTGGTACCCAGGGCCGCCTGGGGAGGAAGCCCGATGAACAGAAGCACCGGCAGGGCAATCAGGCCTCCGCCACCGGCAATGGAGTCGACAAACCCGGCCAGAAAGCCTGCACCAAACAGCAGAAGAAACAGATCCCATGTGAAACTGACAATTTCCATCAAAGGCCTCCATTGATTTTTGTCATTTTTTAAAGCGTGCCGCAGCAGATTGTAATCAAATTCAGCGGGAAGCGAAAGCAAATTTTTCAGACCCAAAAATAATATTGACGGTTTTATCTGTTCCGTATAAAAACTGGGGTATGGATAATTCAACCATCGAATATTATACCACCCACTGGCATGCCCTGGTTCCAAGATATGAATCCGCAGATGTGTCAGACCTGCACCGTCTGCTTTTGTCAGGTTTTTCTCCCGGTTCCAGGATTCTGGAACTTGGCTGCGGATCAGGCAGGGACGCCGCATTTATGCTGGTTAAGGGCTTTGATATAACAGCCGCAGATGGTGTTCAGGAAATGATAGATGCAGCCCGGCACTGTCACCCTGAACTTTCCGGACGGCTTTGCAGAATCAGCCTGCCCAAAGACCTTGATTTTCTTTTCGGCCCCTTTGACGGTGTGTACAGCATTGCCACACTGATGCACCTGGCACGGCCGGCCATACAAGATGTTTTTTTCCGGATCAAAGATATTTTAAATCCCAAAGGGCGCCTGTTTTTTTCCGTTCCTTTGAAACGCCATGATGTAAAAGATGACGAATTTGATATCAAAGGCCGCAGATTTACCGGCATGACGATGCCTGACTGGGCTGAAATCTGCAGGAAAACAGGATTTGATGTCATTGAAACCTCAACCGCCGAAGACGGTCTTGGCCGCCCTGAAATCTGCTGGCTGAACTGTCTGGCGCAAAGCTCTTAAAACGAGGTCTGTATGACAATGAAAGCCAAACCAACATATGAAGAATTAAAAAGACGGGTTCAGGAACTGGAAAAGCATCGCCGGCTCTTCGAGACCATGGCCCAGGGGGTCATTTATCACGCATCCGACGGGGTAATTATCTCGGCCAATCCAGCCGCGGAAAGAATTCTGGGCCTCTCTTTTGAACAGATGCGAAACAAGACGTCCTTGGACCCGGGCTGGAGAATGATCAAGGAAGACGGCACAGAAGTTCCAGGCACGGACCATCCGGCCATGATCGCCCTGGGTACCGGAGAGACTTTCGGGCCCGTGGTCCGGGGAGTGTTTCATCGGGATAAGAACGCTTATGTCTGGCTGTCCATCACGGCCATTCCCCTGTTTCAACCGGAAGAAAAAAAACCCTTTCAGTCTTATGCCACTTTCGAGGACGTCACCGAGCACAAACTGGCTAAAGAAGCACTTCGCAGGGAACGGGAACGTCTGGCCAGCATCATTGAAGGCACCAATGTGGGGACATGGGAGTGGAATGTTCAGACCGGAGAAACCATATTCAACGAGCGCTGGGCGGAAATAATCGGGTATTCCCTTGAAGAAATTTCCCCTGTCTCCATCAACACCTGGATGAAGTTCGTTCATCCCGATGATGTCAAAACCAGCGAAAAACTGCTCCAAAGACATTTTTCCGGTGAACTGAATTATTACGAATGTGAAGCAAGAATACGCCATAAGAATGGAGAATGGGTATGGGTGCTTGACAGAGGCAAAGTCGCTGCATGGACAGAAGATGGAAAGCCCCTGCATATGATGGGGACCCATCAGGATATCACCAAGCCCAAGAAAGACGTGATTGCACTCCAGGAGAGCAAACAGCTGCTGCAGAATCTGCTGGAAGCGATCCCTGACATGGTATCCGTACATGACAAGGAGATGACCATTCTTTACAGCAACTGGAACGGATTTGGTGCCGTGCCCGAAGAAAAGCGGATAATCGGAACGAAATGCTACCGCACCTACAGGGGGTATGACGAGATCTGTCCCGATTGCCAGGCAAAAACCGTGTTGCAGACAAAAAAAAGTTTTCAGACAGAAACTCGGCTTCCTGACGGCAGATGGGTGGACCTGCGGGTCATACCGATCTACAAACTACAAAGGAATAACGTTTTTTTTCTGGAATGGGTTCGGGATATCACTGAAAACAAACAGGCCGATGCAGAGCGGGAAAACCTCCAGTCTCAGCTAATTCAAGCCCAGAAGATGGAATCCGTGGGCCGGCTCGCCGGTGGCGTGGCCCATGATTTCAACAACATGCTGGGGGTGATTCTGGGACATGCGGAACTGGTATTGTTGAAGGCCGATGAAAATCACGATCTGCATTCCAACCTTAAAGAAATTCAAACCGCAGCACAACGTTCGGCGGATATTACAAAGCAGCTGCTGGCGTTTGCCAGAAAGCAGACCATTTCCCCCAAACAGCTGGACTTGAACGCTATCGTGGAAAGCATGCTCAATATGCTGCGACGGCTCATCGGAGAAGACATCGACCTTGTATGGCAGCCGTCTACCCATCTGTGGCCGGTAAAAATGGACCCGTCCCAGATCGACCAGATCCTTGCCAATTTGTGTGTGAATGCACGGGATGCCATTGACGGGGTAGGCAAACTCACCATAGAAACAGGAAAAAAATCATTTGATGAGGAATACTGCAGACAACATTTCGGCTTTATCTCCGGAGATTTTGTGCTGCTGGCGGTCAGTGACAATGGCTGCGGCATGGACAGAGAAATCCTGGAGAATCTGTTCGAACCGTTTTTCACCACCAAGGAGGTGGGCAAAGGCACCGGATTAGGCCTTCCCACCGTCTATGGCATCGTCAAACAGAACAATGGTTTCATAAATGTTTACAGCGAATCCGGGCAAGGTTCCACCTTCAAAATTTACCTGCCCCGTTTGGTTGGAGATGAAAACAGTGTCAGGCAAGTTTCCGGGAAAAAAGAAGCTGCCGGGGGTACTGAAACCATTTTGCTGGTGGAGGATGAACCTTCTATTCTCAGGATGACCCGGATGATGCTGGAAAAAAAAGGGTATACCGTACTCTCCGCAGCCACACCGGCAGAAGCCCTGGAAAAGGCAAAAAGCCATTCCGGCACCATTGATCTGCTCATGACCGATGTGGTGATGCCGGAGATGAACGGCCGGGACCTGTCCGGTAAAATCAATGATCTTTATCCGGACATTCGGCTCTTGTTCATGTCCGGCTATACCTCCAATGTCATTGCCCACCAGGGAATCCTGGATGACGGAGTGGCCTTTATCCAGAAACCATTTTCAATGGCGGACATGACCGTGAAGGTTCGAAAAATTTTGGATAATAGGACCCTGTCTTCGTTGTGAGCACCCTGCTCAGGACCGTTCTTACTGATTTTCAGATCCCTGCCGGACTTTTTTTTTGAATAGAAATCCGGGCTTGGTCATCACATCGGCCATTTATCACATTTGGCCGATGTGATGACCAAGCCCAGAAATCCCACCAGCGACAATTTACTACAATTATGTATTAAAATGCATATCAAATTACAAAAATGTAAAAAAATCTTTTTTTCATACCCTTCACAACCACCCGCGTTAAACAATAAAACCAATAAATATCAAACGGTTATATTTTCCAATGATTACCTGGCATGCATATTGTAACATTCAATTGTAAAGGTTCATTTATGATCGTGTTGAATAACAAATAAAAAAGGATTGACGGTATGAAAAAAATCGAAGCAATTATTAAACCCTACAAGCTGGATGATCTCAAAGAAGCCATGGAAAAAATCGGTGTTTCCGGAATGACGGTTACTGAAGTTAAGGGATTTGGACGTCAAAAAGGGCATAAAGAGATCTACCGGGGCGCTGAGTACATTGTGGACTTTGTTCCGAAAATTAAAGTGGAGATAGCCATAGACGCAGACCGTTTAGACAAAGTTGTCGACGTTATTATGAAAAGTGTCAATACCGGAAAAATCGGGGACGGAAAAATCTTTGTCCTTCCCCTTGAAAATGTCTGTCGCATCCGAACAGGTAAAACCGGCAGGGAAGCAATTTAGTTTTTTATCTCAGTTTTTCGTGCTGTTTTGGCAAGAGAATCAGAAAAACTATTTGATTCTGGCTTGTAGAGATTAAAAAAACCAATGAAAAATAACAACTCAAACTATAGAAGAGGCTTTTATGAAAAGATTACATGTAAAAAAAATTGTCCCGACACTTTTTGCGATGATCGCTCTACCGGGTGCGGCGCTTGCCGGTGACGGCGCTGCAGCGGTCACAGGCGCGGATGCTGTCTATGTCGCCAATAATACGTGGATGCTGATTTCTGCCTTTCTGGTGTTTATCATGCATCTTGGTTTTGCCAGTCTGGAAGCCGGGCTGACCCGGTCTAAAAATACAGTGAACATTTTGTTTAAAAATACAGCCATCATCGCTATCGGGCTGTTGACCTATGCCGCCGTAGGGTTCAACCTGATGTATCCGGGTGATTTTTCCATTGCGGGTTTTTTCGGGTTTGCGGGATTCGGTATTGGTGTCGCGCCTGAAAACATGATGGTGGTGGGTGGTAATGGCGTCGGCATCTATACATACTGGACGGACTTTATCTTTCAGGCCATGTTTGCTGCCACGGCTGCAACCATCGTATCGGGTGCTGTGGCTGAACGTATTAAACTTCACAGTTTCTTAATATTCTCTACTATTTATGTAGCCATTGTCTATCCCTGGGTCGGTAGCTGGAAATGGGGCGGCGGCTGGCTGGATGCCAAAGGATTCTACGATTTTGCCGGCTCCACACTGGTACACTCCGTTGGTGGCTGGGCAGCATTGGCCGGCGTGCTCCTTCTTGGACCAAGACTTGGCAAGTATACCAAAAACGGAATCAAGCCGATTATGGGCCACAGCATGCCACTTGCGACCATCGGTGTTTTTCTTCTGTGGCTGGGTTGGTTCGGTTTCAACGGCGGTTCTGTACTTTCAGCCGATCCTGAATTAGTCTCCTTTGTTTTTGTAACCACATCCCTGGCTGCAGCAGGCGGTATTGCCGGCGCAATCACCCTCTCCTGGATCTTACAGAAAAAACCGGATCTGTCCATGGCCCTCAATGGATCGCTGGCCGGATTGGTCGGTATTACTGCTGGTGCTGATGCGGTCAGTGTAATGAGTTCTATTGTCATTGGATTGATTGCCGGTGCTCTTGTTGTTGCGGCGGTTCTGTTCATTGACCGGATAAAAATTGATGACCCGGTCGGTGCCATTTCGGTTCATCTGATTTGTGGTATCTGGGGAACACTTGCTGTTGGGATCTTTAGTCCCGATTTTTCTTTGGGCACCCAGCTTTTAGGCGTTGTTTCCTATGCTGCGGTCTGTTTTCCGGCGGCGTTCATACTCTTTTTTATTCTGAAAGCCACCCTGGGCATCCGGGTAGACGCAGAAGAAGAGAAGGACGGTCTTGATGTGGGTGAACACGGCATGCTGGCCTATGCCGATTTTGAAAGTAAAAATGTTTAATCACGACGTCAGGCAATGCGTTGCCGGTTGACAGTCATCATGAACCGGCAACCTCATACCGGGAAAGTGGAGGAGCATGGAGGTCACTGGCCCCTCTCCTCCACTTTTTTAAAAGCCCCCCATCGAGGGTCAGACCGGTCATCAATCAGGTTACAAATGGCCCCTTTCTTCTACAGGCAGTGAAAAGACAAGCTGATAAGATGAAAAAATAAAAGTCAATTGCGCTGCACTCCCGGACAATCTGATCGAATCAGAACTGTTTGGCTATGAGAAAGGGGCTTTTAAAGGCGCTGTTGCTTCAAAACCCGGCAGGCTTGAAGAAGCGGATTCCGGGACGATCTTTTTGGATGAAATCGGAGAGTTGTCACTGGAAATTCAGTCAAAACTGCTTCATTTTCTTCAGGAAAGAGAATTTGAACGTCTTGGCAGTACCCATACCCGTAAAGTCAATGTAAGAATTATTGCAGCCACCAATGTCGATCTTGCCGAAGCCGTCAAAAACAAAAGCTTTCGAACGGACCTCTTTTATCGGTTAAACGTTTTTCCCGTATACACACCGCCCTTATGCGAACGCCAGGCAGACATCCCGCTTTTATGCAGTTATTTTCTGGAAAAAATATCCAAAGAATACGGCCACAGGCTCCATCTTGATACGGAATGTATTGAAGTGCTTATGGCCTATAGCTGGCCCGGCAATGTCCGGGAGCTGGAAAATCTCATTGAAAGACTTGCCATTATGGCTGACGGCAATGTGATCCGCAAACGGGATATCCCGGAATATTTGTTCAACAGACGAAAAGAGGCCCTGGCAACGAACCGCCCCTGCAGTTCATTGATAGAGGAAAGAGAACGGGAAACAATGATGGCTGCTTTGGAAAAAAACGGCTGGATTCAACAAAAGGCCGCCGAAGAAATCGGCATTACCTTGCGCCAGATGGGCTACCGGGTGAAAAAATACGGACTTGAAATGATTATTCGCCAACAACGCCAAAGAGCAGCCGCCGAAAGAAAACACCGGACGGCGGGCTCGACTTTATCGGACTGTACTCCGAAAAAGTCTTGACTATTTCGGAATAGATGTCAAAATAGTCTTTATGAAACGATATATCACAAAATATATTATTGAAGATTTAGATAAAAAAATCATCCTGCTGACCGGACCACGCCAGACCGGAAAAACGACACTGTCAAAGATGTTGGGGAATAATTTTGATTATTTCAACTATGACAATGTTGATGATAGATTAGACCTGCAGGAACGATCCTGGGACAGGTCAAAACCCTTGGTCATCTTTGATGAACTGCATAAGCTGAAAAACTGGAAATCATGGCTGAAGGGAATTTATGACAAGGAAGGCATCCCGCCATCAATACTTGTTACAGGCAGCGCCAGGTTAGATACTTATAAAAAAGTTGGTGATTCCCTTGCAGGTCGATTTTTCCAATTCAGATTGCACCCTTTGGATCTTAAAGAAATCAACACTTATTTAAAACGAGAAGACCCTGACGTTGAACTGGATAAACTTCTATCATTTGGTGGATTCCCAGAGCCGTTTTTAAATGGAACAAGCCGTTTTTATAACCGCTGGAAAAAGTCGCATCTTGATATCATTTTAAAACAAGACCTTGTTGACATTGAGAATGTCCAGCAGATCACTCAAATCGAAACGCTGATTCAATTGTTAAAACACCGGGTGGGAAGCCCAATCTCATATAGTTCCCTGGCTCAGGATCTGCAATGTTCTGACAAAACTGTAAAAAGGTGGTTAACTATACTGGAAAATATGTATGTTCTTTTTAAAGTGCCCCCTTTTCATAAGAACATCGCCAGAGCTATCCAGAAAGCGCCTAAATTTTACTTTTATGATACAGGGCAGGTTTTGGGTGAAAAAGGAGTTAAACTGGAGAACGCTGTAGCCTGTGCAATTCAAAAAGAATTGCATTTTCTCGAAGATTGCCTGGGAGAAGAAGGAAAGCTGTATTATGTGAAAAATAAGGATGGCAAAGAAATTGATTTCTGTATTTCAAAAAACAATACCCCTTCTCTATTAGTAGAGGTTAAATGGAACGACAACAGCTTAAGCCCGAATTTTGATTTATTTAAAAAATTCTTTTCTGAAGTAAGAATGGTCCAGGTTTCTAAAAAACTTAACAGGGAAAAGACTTTTCCAGACGGGGCAGAAATCAGGCTTGCATCAAAATGGTTGTCAAAATTAAACTTATCCTGAAAATTGATTTTCAACAAACAAAATGAAGAGAATAATTCATGAAATCAAATATAAATGATGGGGTAGTGTATTCCACAGAGTCGGGGAAGATCTGTCCCAAATGCGGGAGTCCAATTAAAAGCTGTGTTTGTGGCAAGCGAGGTCCTGCTATTCCAAATGACGGAATTGTAAGAATAGGTAAAGAAACCAAAGGTCGAAAAGGCTCAGGGGTATCGGTTATTACAGGTGTTCCTCTTAACGAAAAAGAATTAAAAATCCTTGCAAAGAAACTTAAACAGAGTTGTGAGCACGCTGCTCACGGGTGTTACAAGGTACTATCGGACTCAGATTCCATTGTCGGCAGCCGCATGAGAAACGGAATCGCTCCCAGTCCGGCCAGGGCACAGATCATGTACATGGTTGAAAGGCCTGTAACATCTCCCAGGAATCCCACCACCACAATGGTGGCGGACCTGACGGCAAAGGAGACCATCATGTAGAGACCATTGGCCGCTGCAGGGTTGTTGGGGGCGTTCTCCTGGACAATGGCAAGCATCACAGGGGCCGTTGAAAGAATGGCAAACCCCGCGGCGATCATCATTATAAAACGGACCGGACCGGCGGTGACAACAAATAGAGCCAGGGCCGCCGGTGCTGCCACAAGGGCGGCCAGCAGCACCTTCTTTCTGCCCATTCTGTCGCTGAGAATGCCGGCGGACAAGACCCCTGCAACACCAAAGGCCTCGTAAAAGGCAAGGGCCGCGCCGGCATACCAGAGGTTGCCGGTCTGCTGTTCGATGTACACCGGCAAAAAGATCCCCATGGCAGAGTGCATAAATGCCCGTGCCGTCAAAATACCCGACAAAGGGATCAGCACGGGTTTTATCTCGTTGAAACCGGAAAAAAACGACGGACGTACCGCTTTTTTCTCCGGAGGTTCGATTTTTTCCAGTTTGAAATAGAGCAGCAGGGATGTTGCAACGGCAACAACAGCCACCGGATAGAACCCTTCCAGGCCGAACAGGGAGACGGAGCCCACGGCAACCACCGGCCCCAAGGTCCTGGCCGCCTCCCCCCCTGTCATGAAGAAACTCATCCCCCTCCCCTTTTTCATGCCCGATGCCCGGGCAACGAGCACCGGGGCCGGCACATGGTACAATGCCACACTGATCCCGGCGACAAAGAGCAGAATCATCAACAGGGGATAGGAGGGTACCGCCCCGAGAAAACACATGGGAATTGCCGTCATGGTAGGGGCAAGGATCACAAGCCACCGGACCAGCCCTCTTCTGTCGGCAAACACACCGATAACGGGGTTGAAAAGGGACGGCAGCTGATGCACGGCTGACAGCAGCCCTGCCTGGCCAAGGGAGAGGGAGAGCTTTTCGATGATCAGCGGCAGCAGGGGAGCCAGAAAACTGGTGTAGATATCGTGGATAAAATGGGAAAAGGAGAGCAGCAGAACATTGGAGGTGTGAAAGGGTTTCTGTTTCATCTTGCTCCTAAAGGGGGGCAGGCCGTAGATAATGACAATAACGCAGGCCTGACCCCTCTCTCTGACCCCTCATTGCGCTAAATATCGT
>JAWOGI010000052.1:0-3751 GCA_046496975.1 Desulfobacteraceae bacterium
TGCCAGGTTCGGCATGGTGTCAACACATCTGTTAAGCATTAAAAAAAAGGGGAGGGCAAGACGGTGAGTCTGCCCCCCTTTTTTTACGGCTTTATTTTGCTTCTTCCAGTGCGATTCAAGCAGTCCGATTCAAGCAGATGGCCTGGCGCTTTTACCCGGCCGGGGTGTTGTCCTTCTTGACCCGGATAATGTCTCCTTCGCCAAAGAGGGTGGATTTCATCCATTCAAAACCAAACTGAAGCAGCTTCACCTCGTCGTTTTTGATCTCCTCAATGAGGTTTTCGTTGTACTCATACCGGGAAAGAAAAGTGCTTTCAAAAACAAACTTCCGGAACTTGTCGATATTGTAGCAGGCCAGAAAAAACATCTGTTTGCTCTGTTCGGAAAGTTTTATGGAATCGGGAACCGATTTTTTGCGAACAATGAGGTCGGTCCATCCGGCATTGACCTTGTCCCTTAGATCTATCCCCTGGTCTTCCCGCCATTCCGCCACGGTCCACTCCTTATCCTCTTCAAACCCCTTGCAGTGGTCCTCCTTGACGGTGAAAAAGAACTCATCCTCATCGGAGTGATCGCTGGCATAACTCAAAGAACCGACCCCCAAAGGGTAATACCGGCATGTTGTGGGCCGATCTTCATAGATGATGCATCCCTCCTTATCCTTGACAAAGGGGCATGACTTTCGCTCATCATCCAGCAGCTTCAATGTTACAACGGGAAGGTCGGCTTTTTCAAGCAGGTGAAGGTCGGTATAGATGGCCAGAAACTCTTCCGAAGAGAGATCCAGTTTTTTTCTCATGGTGAGAATATCATAGGGGGTCAGCATGATATTGATTCCCCGGCAGCAGTCGGTGAAACAGCTGACCCCCTTGTGGCATTTAAATTTAAAAGTGCTGTTGCGGGTCATCTGGACCGGCAGTATGGCAGCTTTGTTGTTATCTTCAGACTTGGTGCTCATCCTAAACTCCTTAAGGTGTAGATCAACTTTAAACCCGGGCGTTGTCCCCTCGGGGTCGGACGTGTTCCGTTGAGCTTTTTGCCAAACCGGGTGCCGCATCGGAAAAAGCACAACAATTCAGGCCCGACCCCTTGCGGAACAACTTCCCGTGAAAGTCGAGTATATAAATTATTCCAGCGCATTAATATAATTAATATACCGGCAATGTCAATCTAATTTCATTTTACCCCTTGACAGAACGACCAGAAACAAATATTTTGAGCATATACTCATTTGAAACCAAAGGAGAGAAACATGATAATCACCATTGCCAGCGGCAAGGGCGGAACCGGCAAAACAACGGTCAGTGTCAATCTCGCCGCCTGCGCAAAAGAAGACGATGCCGAGGTGTTTGACTGTGATGTTGAAGAGCCCAACGCCCATCTCTTTCTCAAGCCCCAACAGCTTGCATCGGAAGAGATATCCGCCATGGTCCCGGAAATTGACAGGGAAAAATGCACTCTGTGCGGCGAGTGTGAAACCATCTGCCAGTTCAGCGCCATTGCCATTGTGGCCGAAAAGATAATGACCTTTCCCGAGATGTGCCATTCATGCCGGGGATGCGCCATGGTCTGTCCGGAAAATGCCGTAACAGAATCATCACGGCCTCTGGGCACGCTGAAACAGGGAAGAAACAGGGAGGGAATCAAACTCACCTGGGGAGAGCTGAGGGTTGGCGAAGCCATGTCACCGCCCCTCATCGAGCAGGTAAAGGAGCGCATCAACAGGGACAGGGTCAATTTTGTGGATGCACCTCCGGGCACCTCCTGCCCTGCCATCGAGGCCCTGCGGGATTCGGACTACGCACTTCTCGTTGCCGAACCCACCCCTTTCGGCCTCAACGACCTGGCCCTGACCGTGGAGGCGCTGAAAAAACTCACCGTTCCCTTCGGCATTGTCATCAACAGGGCAGATGACACAGCCAGTGTCGTGGATGCCTATGCCGAAAAGGAAAACATTGAAGTTCTTGGGAAGTTCCCCTTTTCCCGGGAAGCCGCCGCCGCCTGTTCCAAGGGCCTGCTGCTGTGCGATGAGATCCCCCGGATGAAGACCCTCTTTAACGACCTTTACGCAAAGGTCAAACAGAGGGCGGAACAGACGACCACCGTAAAAGGGGGTGCAAAATGAAAGAGCTGACCATTATCAGCGGCAAGGGAGGAACCGGCAAAACCAGCGTTACCGCATCCCTTGCCTCTCTTGCGGAAAACCGGGTTGTTGTGGATGCCGATGTGGATGCTGCCAACCTCTTCCTGACCCTTTCCCATGAAGTAGAGGAAAGCTACTTTTTCAAGGGAGGGAAACTGGCAAGGATCGACCAGGAGCGCTGCACCCAGTGCGGGGAATGCCTGGAACGATGCCAGTTCAATGCCGTTTCCGAGGATTTTGTCATCGATCCCATCGCCTGTGAAGGGTGCGGGGTCTGTGTGCACTTCTGTCCTGAACAGGCGATCCTCTTCGAACAGCAGACCTGCGGGGAACACTTCCTCTCCAGGACGGCCAACGGTCCCATGATCCACGCCCGGCTGGGCATTGCCCAGGAGAATTCGGGCCTGCTGGTCAGCCTGCTGAGAAAGCAGGCCAGGGAGATCGCATCCAGGGACCATATCCCCCTTATCATCACAGACGGCCCTCCGGGGATCGGATGCCCGGTCATTGCGTCGGTCACCAACACCAACGCCGTCCTCATCGTTACAGAACCGACCATGTCGGGAATCCATGACATGGAGCGGGTCAAACAACTGGCCGATCAGATGAATGTGCCTGCCCTGCTCTGCATCAACAAGTCCGATCTCAACCAGGAAAAAACAGATGAGATCAAGGAATCGGCAGCAGAAAAGGGCATCCGCTTTGTCGGAGAGATCCCCTTTGACAGGGATGTCATCGATTCCATGAAGCAGAAAACGCCCCTTGTGGAATACTCCAGCGGCCCTGCGGCACAGGCAGTCAAAGGGATATGGCAGAAGGTGTCGCAGTTTATGGACAAGACCAGGGAAACCATTTTTACCTGAAACATCTACAATAAGGAGAATCGAAATGAAAATTGCAGTAACGTCAACGGGAACAGATCTCAACGCAGAGCTTGATCCCAGGTTCGGCAGAACCAAAAATTTCATCATCGTTGATACAAAAACCCTGGACTTTGAGGTGAAAGAGAACAGCCAGAATCTCAATCTTCCCCAGGGTGCGGGGATCCAGGCGGGAAAAACCGTTGCCGCTACCGGCGTGGAAGCCGTCATAACGGGCAATTGCGGACCAAAGGCCTTCAGTCTACTGGAAGCCGCCGATATTAAAGTGATCACCGGTGTCAATGGAACCATCAAGGAGGCCATCGAAAAGTTCAATGCAGGAGAACTCAAGTCTGCCGGCGGACCCAATGTGGATGGCCACTGGGTTTAACGACCCCGGAAACCATAAAAGCCTCCTTTGGCCCAAGAACCAACAATTTCAGCCGAAGTTATGAACCGGCCCACTCATCACCATTACCATATAACGGCCACGAGCAGCGTGCTCACAACAAAGGTTGGGTAGTAGACGCGAAGCCAAGTCGAATTAGAGGCAGCCGATCCATGGTCATGGAATCGGCCACAACGAAGAATGAAAGCTGTTAGCTTTTAGCTGATTAGCTGAGTACTGATGGCTGACGGCTGACGGCTGACGGCTTTCATAAAAAATTTGATAAGGAATAAAATCATGAAATTTGCAATTCCCACAGCAATGGGCAAACTCACTGCCCATTTTGGCCACTGCAGAGAG